>NZ_JBXBAV010000160.1:0-42210 GCF_056783245.1 Flavobacterium sp. TC780
TCACGTATTGCTAAGGTTAATACATGCTCCTGTTGTTAGGGAGGCAGCACCTGTTGAAGAATTACCATATCCTGTAAACAGTGATGGATTTTCATCTGGACATCCTGCTTTAAGTCCAGATGATAAAGAATTATATTTTGTATCAGACAGGAATAACGAAATGGGCAATTCAGATTTATATGTAGGGAGCATAACAGAAGCGGATGGTGTAAGTGATATAAGATCATTAGGTAATGAAATTAATACATTAGGAAGGGAAACATATCCTTTTATAGATGCTTCAGGGATATTATACTTTTCATCAGATGGACATCCAGGATTAGGAGGACTAGATGTTTTTGCCGCAGTAAAAGATGAGGCAGGTATTTATAAAGTTGTTAATTTGGGAGACGGAGTAAACTCAGCTTATGATGATTTTGCATACGGAATAGACAAGGAAACCAAAAAAGGATATTTTTCGTCAAATCGTGAAGGAAATGATAACTTATACGGTTTTACAGAAAACCGACCAGTAGATTTTTCATTTAATATAAAACCAACTATTTCAGGTACAATAAAAGATAGTATTACTAAAGCACCTATTGCAAATGTTACTATCGAAGTTTATGATGCTGATTTTAACAAAACAGCAACCTATTATACTGATACTGAAGGAAAATATTCTATTTTGCTTGAGCCATTTCAAAATCATACATTAGTATATAAGAAAGTAGGACTAATAGAAGAAACAGTGTCAATCCCTATGTTACAACAGTTAGAAAAAAGAGTGATATCTCCAGATTTGTATAATGATATGGAAGTTATTGTCGCTAATAAGAGAGTGATACTGAAAGAAGGAGACGATCTAACCAAAAAGTTAGAGCTTAATCCTATTTATTTTGACTATGAAGGTTTCCAAATAAGAGAATCGTCTAAAGCAGAGTTGGATAAAATAGTAGCGCTATTATTAGCCAGACCAAATATTTCATTACGAATAAATTCACATACAGATAGTAGGGGTAGAGATGAATTTAATCTGCGTTTATCAAAACAGAGAGCAACTGCTACAGTAGAGTATATTGTAAAAGCAGGTGTAGCAAAAGAAAGAGTTACGGGTGAAGGTTATGGAGAAACCAAATTGATTAATAAGTGTACTAATGGAGTGAAGTGTTCAGAAAAAGAGCATGAATTAAACAGACGCTCTGAATTTATTATAGTATTAAATAAATAGAATAGTTTTTTATATTTTTTGGTTTGTAGTAGAGGCTGTAAACGGACAAGCAAAATGTTCGTTTATGGCTACTGCTGTTTTTTTAGTATTATGGACCGGATTAAGATGTGTAAAAAACTATTAAAACAGATAGCTAAACTTTGCGTCTTAGTGAAAGATGTATTCGGTATAGAGTTATAAGTTTTTGATAATAAAGGAATTACGTTTGCGTGTGCATGAGAATTAAATAATTTCACTCAAAGCTGTGAAGTTGTAAAAAGTATGTCAAAACTTTGCGATTCTGCGCCTTAGCGAGAGATGTCTTACGTACGAGTTAGTAAAAAAAAATGGGATTTAAATATTATATTTATATGATAATATAATATTGTAAGTAATCAGTATATCAGAGTGTTGAAGTGATGGTTTGTTGACGTTAATTGAAAATAAAAATAATATATATGAAAGAAAGGTTGCAAAATAGAAAATCAGATAATTCAAATTTTATAGTACTATTGTTTATTATTGGTTATTTATTAATGGATTATTTACCTTCATTTGAAACAATTGAAAGATATAGTCCGCAATATTTATATCTGGCACTAGTAAATATAGCTATTGGTGTTTATTGTTATTTCAACCCAAAATTAGTATCTAAAAATCTGATTTCGATATATAGAAACAGTATCGTATTAAAAATATACGGTACGTTCTTATTACTTTGTGGAGTATCAATATTTACAGCCATCAATGTTTCGTTGGCAGTAGTTGCTTTTAGCAAGTTGCTAATTATTTTTTGTGTGTTTCTAAATTTAACGGTACTACTTTACAATCGACTTGATTTACTTTTTAAAATTGCTTTTATTGTTGGAATCAGTATGTTTATACAATCGTCTTTAATCTTCTTTGATTTTTCAAAAACATTAGATTTATCTACAATTAAAGGTAATTCGGGAAATGTCAATATACTTGCAGCCAGTTTTAATATAAAGATTCCTTTTTTAATTTTAGGAATTATACATTTTTCGAATTGGAAAAGAGCAATGTTAGTCTTAACATTATTACTGAGTATTACGATAATATTCTTAACGGGTTCACGAGCTACTTTTTTGGGTTTAGCCTTGCAGCTTGTTGTTTTTTTAGTTTTTTATTGCAAAATAAACACGATAAAAAAGGGCGAGCTTATAAAAATAGCTTGTATTATTTTACCTGCAATTATATCGTTTGTTATTTCGAATCTAATTTTTGCGAAAGTTGGAGATTCAGAGCGCTATAAGTCAGTAGGAAGTAGAATAGGACAAATAGAACTAACCAATAATCCAACAGACTTGTCGGCTAAATTGCGATTAGATTTTTGGAAAAATGCAGGCGAAATCATTTCAGAAAACCCGCTGTTGGGAGTGGGTATAGGAAATTGGAAAATTAAAAGCTTACCTTATGAAAAGACACTTGTAGATGATTCAAATGTTTCTAGTAATGCACACAATGATTTTCTAGAATTAACGGTAGAAACAGGAATCGTTAACGGACTAGTATATTTATCTCTATTTGTTTTTATTTTATGGATTTCAGTAAAGAAAATTTTGCAAGCTAAAGAAAGTGAAGTACAGCTGGTGGCCATATTTTCTTTAATGCTGCTTTCTGCTTATGGACTTGATGCATTATTGAATTTCCCGTTATATATACCAGCAGTGCAATTAGGATTTTGCTTTTTATTGGCATTAACATTGGTAAATGGAAAAGAAGTGCCGACAGTTTCAGAGTCAGAAATTAAACTTGCACCAATAGCAATTACTATTATCAGTCTTGGATGTCTTTATTTTGCGTTTTCACAATTTAAAGCATCGCAATTAGAATATAAATTTAAAGTTTATCAGACAGCTTACAGAGTAAATGATATGTTGTCAGAAACGGGACGTTTATTAGAATCTAATGATATTATTGCCAACCTGCCAACGTATCCATCGTTGAGTTTCTACTCTGAGCCTTTTGTAGAGTACGCGGGAGTATCTTTGTTTTATGAAAAGAAATATGACGAAGCATTACATTATTTTGAATTAGCACAAAAACTGAATCCATATTTAGGTAATTCAGATTGGTATATTCAAAAGATTGCTTTTAATAACGGAGATATTGATAAAGCCTTTAAATATGCCAAAATTGCTTTTTATAAAAGACCAAGAAATAAAGATTTTTATCTGTCAGCTCTTTTTATAGCCAATGAAAAAAAAGATACTTTGGAGATGCTAAAAATTCACAATCAATTTTCTAAATATCGCAAAATGCCTGAGAATTGGGTTAATACATCAAAAGCATTACAATTGTCAGGATTTAGTCATCAAAAATTACTTTCTTTTTTAGATGAAGGATTGACAGCCTTTCCAAAAGATAGCCTTTTATTAGAAAGGAAATCAAATGTATTATATGCTTTAAGAGATGATTATTTAGTTAAAGCACTGCAATTTGGAAAAGAGCAAAAATTTGATTTAGCAATCACATACTACCAAAAAGCATTAAATGAAGATCCTAAAAATGAGTCAATAATACAGAATATAGGTATTTGTTATTTTAAATTAAATGAATACAAGAAAGCCATAGAGTATTTACTAAAAATTAAAAATATAGATACTTTGAAAGATGGAAAAACAGAATATGTTTTAGGAACTTGCTACATAGCAATTCAAGATAAAGCAAAAGGATGCAAGTATTTGGGAATGTCAAAAAACAAAAATTTCCCAGCAGCTGAACAATTACTGGAACGATTTTGTAAGTAGCAGATTTAGAATAAGTTGTTGTTTCATTTTTAGTTGTAGTATTAAGTATATCAGAAAGAAAGTTGGTGTGAATTTTGTGGCTTAGCATCTTAATAAGCGTTTTATTCGAGGATAAGATTTTGGTTAAAGCCAATCAATAATTCCTCTTTTATCTTTAATTAAAGTAAAAGCCAATTCAATCTTTTCTAGCTCAGTTTTAAAAAAATACGTATTTTGCGAAAATCATTGCAAACTTTACAGTTTTTGCTTTAATTCCGGATCAAAAAACTTTTAATTTTTGTAAATCAGTCCTGATAGCTATCGGTGTAGAATCTTCTTTTTAATACAAATACAAGATATCATTCGCATAGTTGTATCACTATTATCTGTTTTTTGAATATTACAAATTCCCAAGCATTATAAGCACAGAAATGGAAAATTATTATCAAGCCTTTCTTGAGGAAAGTCAATACTAAAATCAATAGGAGATGCTTTACAGGAGTTTTTCAATTAATAATACTTAATAATTATAAACACAAGAATGAGGTTACATACTATTTTTAAACTTAAATGCCCCAAATGCTACAAAGGCAATTTATTTACAAATCAAGGACTTTTTGTAGTGAAAGAGATTCGTAAAATGAATAAAAATTGCACACATTGTAATCAGGATTTTAAAATAGAACCGAACTTTTATTCCGCAGCATCATGGATTAAATATCCAATAATACTAATAATTGTTATTCACTTAATACTTTCAGTCATAGGATTAAATACAGTATATGGATTATCGTTAAAAATTCTGATACCAATATTTATGGTTATTTGCCTTGCAATACAAGTTCCGATAATACGAATTTCCAAAGCAGTATTGATAAATTTAACTCTGAATTTTATAGGAGATAATAAAAAATCTTAATTTTTTTTAAGGTTCTAAGTTACTAAGGTACAAAGGTTCAAAGGCTGTTTAGTCTATGTGTAACTCTTTGCGATAATACTTTCGGAACTTTGTGGTTAATTTTCTAGGTAAAACAATCCCAATCTTGTCACCCTGACGTAGGAAGGACCTCATTAAGCAACTGGAGATAGTTTATAGAGCTACTTGCTCTGGTTTTGGGCGCGGATTGAAAAGATTAAAGGTACTATGTTGCAAAGAGACAAAGTTCTAATAGTTATCCGAAACTTAACATCTTTGTACCTTCTCACTACCAACTTCCTTTAAAGCCTTCTTTCAGTGCGTTATTGTATTCTTCTAAATTAAAACTATATAAGTCAGGAGCTTTATGTGCACCGCCTTTACGAGATTCATCTAATTTGGTTAAAATATCGTAACGTAATATTTTTCTATAAAAGTTACCGCGATTAAGCTTTTTATTCAAAATGATCTCGTATAATTTTTGAAGCTCGGGCATGGTGAATTTTTCAGGAAGAAGATTATAACCAATCGGATGATTGCTTAATTGCTCACGTAGAGTAACAAGAGCTTTATCTAAAATTTCTCTGTGATCCATCATAAATGGAGGTAAATCTTCGATAGATTTCCATTCGCAGGCAGTAGAGATATCATCTATATTTAGATTTACCTTAGAGTGTTCAGCAAGAGCATAATAGCCTATAGAAATAAATCGTTGTTTATTCCATAAATTATCATCGTAATCTTTAAAAACACCCTCAGAACGGTTTAAATTACCAAAGGTGTAAAATTGCTGTAGATAGATATTTTCGGTACCCGTTCTGTTTTTTAGAATTCGAATGGCGGCATCGTCAATATTTTCATCTTTTTGCACATAACCACCAGGAAGACCAAAAGCATCCTGACCTTTCATTTTGATGGTCAGTACCTGAAGAGAAGAATCTTTAAAACTGAAAATAGCACAATCAATAGAGAGTGTAGGAACATATTTTCCCCATGAAATTTCAGAATCTCTTTCTAGTATTTTTTTTAACTCCATAGATTATAATTTACGTCCAAATTTACTCTTTTGATATCTATATGTCAACTTTTAAAAAGTTTTTTGGATTATTTCTTTTTAATTAAAAAAAAAATTAAGCTCTTAAAACTTGTTATCTAACTCAGAATTCAACATTGATAAAAATTGCTACTTGAAGATTTTTCTCATTGTTTACGGGGCTTTGCGCAAACGTGATAGTTCTTTTTTTGTCTAATTTTAAAATGTAGTAATTCAACTTTTTTGTTACTTATATATGATTTATATATGCTTAAAAATCCGATTTATATAATTTTTCTTTTAATTATTTGCTAATATTAAAAAATCTAATTAATATTGCTTCTTAATGAAGCAATGAAATTTAATCCTTTATTCAATTAACTAAATAACTTATGAAAAGAATAATTATTTCAGCGATTTGTATGACAATTTTTCCAGCTTTTGAAGGATTTTCACAAGAGGAAAAAAAGATGCGAAAAGCTACAGATACCACAAAAACAAAAATTGTAGAAACCGACACTAAAGAAGAAAAAAACAGGAATGTGATGTTAAATGCGGCAAATAATACAGGGCCGCGTGATGTTAATATAGGATTACCAACAACAGTAGGAGGAATCACTATTCAGGAAAATGATTTACCAGTAGTTTATTATTTCTGGCCAGAGTTACCAAACAGAACATGGAGACAAAGCAATAGTTTAGGACGAACAGGTTTGCTAAAAATTGGAGAAGCAGCAATTACAACAGGCGATTTAGGATTTACTGTTAATTCCTATACGAGATTAGGAACAGATAAATTAGAAATAAGCGGTAACTTTTCGGGATCAAGTTTCGGATGGAAGAAAGGAGACTTAAATGTTGCAGGACCATTAAGTAAAGGTTGGTCGTATACAATGGGAGCCTATGCTAATTTTGATCCGAATTCATTTGATTTGAAATTTGCTAACTATTCAGATAGGACTCAAATTTACCGAGCAGGAATAACTAAGAAATTTAACAATGGAAAAGGTGAAATCAGCTTTTTGTATAAATATGCCAACTCAGCATCTTTAAGTAATTATGCTGTTTTTGAATATAAAGAAGGAGGAAAAGTAGAGGAGTATAATGGCTTTAGAATAGGAAGAGATTCCTATATCGTAAACGATGGAACTTTCATGTTTAAAGATATACTTACAGGAGAGTCAAAAAAAGCAGATATGGGAGGAAGTGATGCTGCATCAACCTCACATACATTTGATTTACTAGGGAATTATGACTTAGCTAATGATTGGAAGTTTAATTTCTCGACTCGTTTTCGTTATGCAAAAGCATCACAATTAGTAACAATACCATTAAGTATTTTTGAAGCTACAGCAGCAGATAATTTTACCTATCAGGCTACAGGGCAGCCATACGTAGGTAATGTGAACTCAATGCTTGCAATGTACACAGATGGAACACCAACAACTACTTTTTTATCACGATTTGAAATAAAAAAGAATGTTGATAATCACAAATGGAGATTTGGGTTAATGGAATACTATTATAATGTAGATGAGTTTACATCAAGCCGTTCGTTTTTTAATCAGACAGTAAGTGCAAACCCAGATAAATTAGTGCGTAATACTCCAGGAGGAACAGCAAATACAGATGCAAGTGGATTTTACAACTATAATGTAGGAGGAGAGTATCATAATGGTTTTGAGAATAAACTTTCAGCTTATTTTTCAGATAACTGGACAATATCAGATCGTTTAACAGTAGCATATGGTGTAAATTTGAGATATCACAAATTAAAAGGAGATTATTATCAAACACCAAGAACACCAAATCTTGTATTTGATCCAAGTCAGAAAACATATTTTGATAATAACTGGTTTCATTTAGGAGGATCGATAAATACAGTTTATAAAGTAATAAAAAGTGCTGGAATCTTAGCTGATTTTACTTATACCGAAAACAATGGACAATTAGAAAGTTATTCAGGAGCGGCAGAGCCTAATTTGGCAAAAACCAAAAGTCCATTAGGAGCATTTGGAGTATATTTTAATCAGGATAAGTTTAGTATTGTTTCACAGGCAACTTATCTAACAAGGAATAATTATCAAGCAAGACTAAATTTAGTAAATCCAACAAACTCAAGCCAGTCAGAAGTGGCAACAGTTTTTTATGACATACAAACCTTGGGTTGGACTACAGATATTGTGGCAACACCATTTGAAGGATTTAATCTTCATTAACTTGATCACGTTCCAGGATTCAGTTTATAAAAATTATAATTTTTCAGCTTTTGGAAACAACTATTGATATAATGACAAAAATGTATTAGAAATATCAAAAGTATTGATGGAAATTGATCCAAGTTATACGTATAAAGATTTTAAAGTATGGGCAAGCTTCCGTTATTTCAGCAAGCAATATGCAAATCAAACAAATGCATTATACTTTGCACCAAGATGGGAAACATTTGGAGGAGAAACTATAAAATCAATAACCATTTCGATATCGGACTTACGGCAGTAAACTTCTTAAATCAAACGGGAGCGAAAGGAACAATAAACGGAGCTGAATTAATTACAGATGCTTCACCATATTACGACAAATTATTGGTAGGATCATACATTCGACCATTTACATTAGAAGCGTCATTAAATTTCAGATTTTAAAAAGTATAGTAAATAAAAAAACAGTCATAACGATAAGTTTAGCTTTCTTTTTAAGCGTAACGATACATGCTCAGCAGGAAAATTTCACAATTGTTAAAAATAATAAAGGAGGGAGATTTAGGATATTCTCCTGAATCTGGAATAAAAATTTTAACAATAAATGGAAAAAAATTCAAGGATTTAAATAAAAACGGAAAATTAGATAAATACGAAGATTGGCGACTTTCGGCAGATGAGCGTGCCAAAGATTTAGCATCTAAAATGACCGTAGAACAAATTGCAGGACTGATGTTGTATAGCCGTCATCAATCATTGCCAGCAGGAGTTTCGGGATATAATTTAGGTACTTATAACGGAAAAATTTTTCCAGAAAGTAATGCCAAAGCTTATGATTTGACAGACCAGCAAAAAGCATTTTTACAAGAAGATAATCTGCGACATGTTTTAATTACCAATGTAGAAAGCCCAGAAGTAGCTGCTTTATGGAACAATAAGATGCAGGCATTTGTAGAAGGAATAGGATTAGGAATTCCGAGTAATACCAGTACCGATCCGCGACATTTAGCAACTGTAACTTCAGAGTTTAATGCAGGAGCAGGTGGAACAATCTCGATATGGCCAGATGGTTTAGGAATGGCAGCAACCTTTGATCCAAAAATTGTAGAACAGTTTGGTCAAATAGCAGCCAAAGAATATCGTGCATTAGGAATTGCAACAGCCTTGTCTCCACAAATAGATTTAGGAACAGAACCAAGGTGGTATAGAATTTCAATGACATTTGGCGAAAGCCCATCATTAACAAGAGATATGGGGCGAGCCTATATTGATGGATTTCAAACATCTTATGGGAAAGATGAAATAAAAGATGGTTGGGGATATAAGAGTGTGAATGCCATGGTAAAACACTGGCCGAGCGGTGGAGCCGAAGAAGGTGGACGTGATGGCCACTGGGCTTATGGGAAATTTGCAGTATATCCAGGGAATAATTTGCAACAACACATAGATCCTTTTGTAAATGGAGCATTTAAATTAAAAGGGAAAACCAGCAAAGCATCAGCTGTAATGCCATATTACACTATTACTTTTGATCAGGATAAAAAATACAACGAAAATGTAGCCAATGGATATAGCAAATATATCATTACCGATTTATTAAGAGATAAATACGGTTACGATGGAGTAGTTTGTACTGATTGGTTAATTACTGGAGATGAAGGAAAAACACCAAATGTTTTTGCAGGAAAACCTTGGGGAGTAGAAAATCTTTCGATTGTAGACAGACATTACAAAGCGATCATAGCAGGTGTAGATCAATTTGGAGGGAATAATGACAAAAAACCTGTCATAGCAGCTTATGAAATAGGAATCAAAGAATATGGAGAACCATTTATGAGAGCCCGTTTTGAAAGATCAGCAGTTCGATTATTAAAGAATATTTTTAGAGTAGGACTTTTTGAAAATCCATATTTGAATATAGCCGAAACAAAAGAAGTTGTTGGAAATTCAAAGTTTATGGAAGCAGGATATGATGCACAATTAAAATCGATTGTATTATTGAAAAATAAGTCATCAATTCTTCCATTAAAAGTAAAGAAAACAGTTTTTATTCCTAAAATCTATACCGCTTCTAAGAAAGACTGGTGGGGAGTAGGAAGCATGCCAAAATTAGAATACCCAGTAAATTTAGAATTAGTAAAAAAATACTATAATGTTACAGACGAACCTTCAAAAGCAGATTTCGCAATTGTTTTTGTAACAAGTCCACAAAGTTTAGAAGATGGGTATGATTTAAATGACAGAATTAATGGAAGCAATGGTTATGTTCCAATTTCTTTGCAATACGGAACGTATACTGCAACAACAGCAAGAGCTAAAAGTATAGCAGCAGGAGATCAGGTTATTGATCCAACTATTACAGATAGAACTTATAAAAATAAAACGGTTACTGTAGCCAATACAATGGATTTGAGAACCATCTTGGATACAAAAGATATGATGGGGGGTAAACCTGTTATAGTTTCAGTAACAGCTTCTAAACCGATGATTTTTAATGAGTTTGAAAATCAAGTTGACGGAATTGTTTTGAATTTTGGAGTATCAGCACAAGCTGTTTTAGATATAATATCTGGAAAAACAGAGCCATCAGGTTTATTGCCAGTTCAGATGCCAGCTAATATGGAAACTGTTGAAAAACAATTTGAAGATGTCCCATTTGATATGGTTTCGCATAAAGACAGTGAAGGAAATGTTTATGATTTTGCTTATGGGTTAAACTGGAGAGGAGTTATAAAAGACGCTAGAACCAGCACATATAAGAAAGAGTAGCATGTATTAAAATAGCTTATATTAAGAGCATAAAGTAAAGTTAGTTGTAAAAAAACCAGTGAAGTTAAGTTCACTGGTTTTTTTATGCATTATAAAAAATGCAATTCAATTTTAAAATGATTCATTATTTGATTCTAATTCAAATAATTGCACTTGATTTTTAAGCCTTTCAATTACCAAATTCATCATTCTTTTATTCAGGCTGGAAGAATTTAGAATATAAGATTGATATTCATCCAATGTAAAAAGAGCGATTACCATACCTTTTAATGAATTTCGGAATTTAATGTCTTTTTGAATGGCATTTTCAATTACCGAAAGTTTCTTTTCAACGGTATAAGAATAAAAATCAGTTTTGTTTTTATTGACATAATTTATAAAAACGGCAACTAATAAATCATTTTGGAGTTTTAAAATCGGCCGAAGTACTTCATTTTGAAATAATTCATCTGCAGAAGATTGAGCGTTTACAGTGCCTAAAGTTGGTCCTCGGAATTCTTGTAAAAAAGTATCTCGCTGGCTCATGTTTTTATTCTAAAATTAAAAAAAATAATGATACTAAAATGTTATTTTTGTTACTAATAAATTAACAATTATGAGATTTCATACTCGAAAATGGGTTAAACCCGAAGATCTAAATCCAAACGGAACGTTATTTGGAGGGCAATTACTGGCATGGATAGATGAAGAGTTGGCTTTATATACAATTATTCAGTTAGAAAATTATAGAGTAGTAACCAAACATATGTCGGAAATTAATTTTAAAAGTTCGGCTAGACAAGGGGATATCGTAGAAATTGGAATAGATGTAGTTAAATTTGGACATACTTCGTTAGTATTGAAAAGTGAAGTAAGAAACATGATGACTAGAGAAACTATTATTACAATAGATACTATTACAATGGTTAATTTAGGAGAAGATGGGAAACCGAAGGCACACGGAAAAACGAAGATAGAATATGTAAAAGACCGTTTGTAGCTATTAAATTAAATAAAGAAGAACCATATAAGTTATGTAAGTTCATTTAAGCAAGGCTTATTTTTCTTATATAACTTATATGGTTTAAGAATTGCATTTTGAGTATTTACTCTAAATGACCAATCTTTGATGGTAATTCGAATATTTCAAGATCAAAATAGGCTACAGAAGCTATAACATGATCAAAGATATCGGCCATTATGTATTCGTAATTTGCCCAACGTTTATCACTCGAAAAAGTATAAATTTCTAAAGGAACTCCATGAGCAGTCGATTGTAATTGGCGGCACATCATATGCATATCTTTATTTAATCCAGGATGGTTTATCATATATTGGATGATATATTTTCTGAACAAACCAAGATTAGTCATATTGCGACCATTTAAAGCCAAAAATTTATCTACGCCATGTATTGCGTTAAACTTATCTATTTCTGCCTGACGAGATTCAATGTAAGGAGTAATGAGTTGAATTTTTTTCATCAGAGCCAAATCTTCATCAGTTAAAAAACGGATTGTACTCGTTTTAATTAAAATATGTCGTTTGATACGGCGTCCATTTGATTTTTGCATACCTCGCCAGTTTTGGAACGAGTCTGAACTCAATGCATAAGTTGGAATGGTAGTAATCGTATTGTCAAAATTTCTAACTTTTACAGTAGTAAGATTAATTTCGATAACATCACCGTCAGCACCAAATTTCTCCATTGTAATCCAGTCGCCAATACGAACCATATCGTTTATAGCAACCTGAACACTAGATACGAAACCAAGGATAGTATCTCTGAAAATTAAAATAATAATTGCCGAAAGAGTTCCTAAAATGGTTAATAATTCACCTTGCTTGATTCCGAACAATTTAGAAATAATAATAACTACTCCAAATATCCAGAGAACCATCATAACAACCTGGATAAAACTATCGATAGGCTTATCGCTGTATTCAGGTTTTTGTTTTAAGTAATCTTTAAGTGAATTAAAAACAGTTCGGATAATCCATAACAATAATAAAACGATATAAACACCAACAATTTTACCGAAAATCAATTCCCAATATTCGTATTTATCCAAAATTATCGGAACAGCTTTATAGATAAAGAAAAACGGAATTAAATAAGCAGTATATTTAGTAGTTTTATTATTGATTAAAAAATCATCAAACTTGGTTTTTGTCTTTTGAGCAAAAATTGCAGTAAGAGTAACTAAAACAAATTTAGCTATATAATATACAGCATAAGCCATTATAATTAATATAGCAATATTTAAAATAAGACTGAGATAAGCAGCAATATTGCGGCTCATGCCCCAGTCTCTAAAAAGAGGGTATAAGAAGTTAAATATTTTCTCCAAAAACTTAAGCATTTTTTAGGTATTTATACTCAACGTAAAAAGTACCAAACGGAATTACAGAAGCAATTAAGATTAACATGAAAGTTTTAAAATCCCATTTTTGAGCACTTTTTAATAAAATAGCTAATAAAACATATGCCACAAATAGTAAACCATGACTCATTCCGATAGGGAATAATAAAGTTTTATATAAAGGAAAGTTTGTAGGCTTAATAAAAAGCATGTTAGAGAATAAAACCAAGTATGAAATTCCTTCTAAAATCGCGGTAATCTTAAAAATCTTGAGCATTTAATTATTTTTTTAAATTATTAACGGTAAAATTAATGATTCTGCTTGATTTTTAGGGTATCGAAAGAGAAAGTAATTTACTTTTACAATCTTAAACTTTGATAATGAGTAAACGCGATTTAAAAAAATATTTAAACGATCTTACTAATGAACAATTAGAAGAGCAGTTAATCGAATTGTACGAGAAATTTGCCCCAGTAAAAGTCTATTACGATTTTGTGTTCAATCCAAAAGAAGAGACACTGTTGCAGGAATGCAAATTAAAAATTTCGAATGAATATTTTCCAATTAAAGCAAAAGCATCAAGACGACGTACAAAACCAAAAATGCGCCGCTCAGTAGCTCAAAAATATATCAAGCATTTTATACTTCTAGGTGTTGACCCGTTTGTTATTGCCGATGTTATGCTTTATAATATCGAAATCGCGCAAACCTACTCATCAGAAAACCCCATAAAGCAAGAACTTTTTTACAAAAGCATGTTTAATTCATTTGAACAAGCAGTAAATTTTATAATTTCTAACGGAATTTTAGCGGATTTTAAATCTAGAATAAATCAAATTTATGAGGAAACTATTACCCAAAAATGGAAAAATGAGCCTGATTTTGAAGTAATTTTGAATAAAATGACTTTTTAGAACCCACCCCATAATTAAATAATCGAGAACTTTTCCTTTTATTTTAAGATAAAAAAGACAATATAACTGTTTTTTAGGTGTATTTTTGCAAAAACCAATAAAATACAATGTCTCAAAACACTTTAGAAATAGAAAGAGAAGAAAAAAAAGAACTTTATGCATATCAAAAAGGCGATATTGATGCCATTTTTGATCGTTTAGATAATGGTTCAGCACAACATCATTTGTTGTATCAACTGCCTACTGGTGGGGGGAAAACAGTGGTTTTCTCTGAAATCGTACGCCGTTACTTATCGCAACATGAGAAAAAAGTAGTAGTCTTAACACACAGAATTGAACTTTGTAAGCAAACTTCAAAAATGTTAAAAGGTTTTGGTGTTAAAAATAAGATTATCAATAGTAAGGTAAAAGAATTATTGGATCAGAACGAGTATTCTTGTTTTGTAGCCATGGTTGAAACATTAAAAAACCGTATTAATGACGAAAAATTACATTTAGATAATATTGGTTTAGTAATTATCGATGAAGCACATTACAATTCATTTCGAAAATTATTAAGCTCGTTCAAAAATGCATTTATATTAGGAGTAACAGCAACACCGTTAAGTTCGAATATTAAATTGCCAATGCATGAAAGTTATGATGAATTAATTGTAGGAGACACAATTGGTTCATTAATCGAAAAAGGCTTTTTGGCAAGAGCAACAACTTATAGTTATGATGTAGGTTTAACATCATTAAAAGTAGGTATCAATGGAGATTACACTGTAAAATCTTCAGATGATTTATATACAAATACAATCATGCAAGAAAAATTATTGCATGCCTATACCGAAAGATCACTCGGTAAGAAAACCCTAATTTTCAATAATGGTATTCATACATCATTATATGTATACGAAACATTTAGAGAAGCAGGATATGATATTCGCCACCTAGATAATACAAGTAGTAACGAAGAACGAAAAGATATCTTACAATGGTTCAAGAAAACCCCAGATGCTATTTTAACATCAGTAGGTATCTTAACTACAGGTTTTGATGAGCCTACGGTAGAAACTATTATATTAAACAGAGCGACAAAATCATTGACATTATATTACCAAATGATTGGTCGTGGTTCAAGAAAATTACCTAATAAAGACGAATTTACAGTTATTGATCTAGGAAATAATGCAGCTCGTTTTGGATTATGGAGTGAGCCAGTAAACTGGCAGCATATTTTTAAATCACCAGAATTTTATTTAGAGAATTTACGTGATGATACTGAAATCGAATTGTATTTTAAATACAGTATGCCACCTGAGTTGCGTGCGAAATTCAGTAAAACAGCCGATGTAACTTTTGATGTTGATGAAGAACATAAGCTTGTTATTGCCCAAAATTTACGTTCAAAAGTAGTTTTGGATAAATCATTAGAGCAACATGCAGCAATGTGTGTAGATAATTCAGAAACACTACAAGAAGCTAAAGCATTAGGAAAAGAACTAGAAGATGATATTGATTGTCGTATTAAACGATATTCAAAATGTTTAAGTCAATGTAGCAAGAATTACCGCGAATGGCTTATAGACGATTATAAATTGAAGCTGGTGTTATTAACAGGTAAAAAATACCGTGAAAAAATAATGAACGAACCAGATTGATATTCTTTTGAGTCTTAAAGCCGAAAGTCTTAAACTCAAAAGTATCACTTTGAATAAAAGTTATAATAGTTTGTCACTCTGAGCGGAGTCGAAGAGTAAGGAGCTATCCCGATAGCTATCGGGACCTGCTGTACACTATATCTTTTATTTTTTTAAAGAAAAAAAATAAAAGGATGCCGTTACCATCAGGGCTAGGAGTTTCGTAGTTATAAAAAAAATAAACCATTAAGAGATTAAGAAAAATTAAGCCAAGTCTAAATGAAACTTAATCCCTTAATGGTAAAATAAAAAATTCAGTGCAAACTGATTCAACGCCAGATTTGAGAAAAGAATCCTTTTAATCTGTGGCAAGAAAACAAAAGAATAAACTATATAAGAGATAAAGCTTAATTTTTCTTAATCTCTTAATGGTAAATTAAAGTATAGTTAGAAATTTTTAAATCTTTAAATTTTTCAATTTTAAATAAATTAAGACAATGTCAAAACAATTTTCAGATTTAGGAATTTCAGCACCAATACTAAAAGCGCTAAGCGAATTAAATATTAGTACTCCAACCGAAATTCAGCAGAAAGCTATTCCGCTAATTTTAGCTAATAATACTGATGTAGTAGGTTTGGCCAAAACAGGAACAGGAAAAACAGCAGCCTTTGGATTACCATTGCTACAGTTAATAAATCCTGAAATACCTACAGTTCAAGCAGTGATTTTAGTTCCAACAAGAGAATTAGGACATCAGATATTTAAAAATTTAGAAGATTTTTCAAAATACCTGCCACAAGTTTCTATAGCAGCAACTTGCGGAGGAATTCCAATAAAACCACAAATAGAGCGCCTTACACAACCTACACATATAGTAGTTGCAACACCAGGACGTTTAATCGATTTAATTCAGCGTAAAGCAATCAATCTAAAAGAGACACAGTATCTTATATTGGATGAAGCCGACGAAATGGTTTCAATCTTAAAAGAAAGTCTAGATGAAATTGTAGCCGAATTACCAAAAAAACATACAACACTTTTATTCTCAGCAACATTACCAGGAACAATCAAGCAATTGATTCAGAATTACTTATCTAAAAATGTAATTCAGGTAAGTGCCGACATGGAAACAGTAGGGAATCAAGGAATTGACCATGAATATATAGTCGTTGACCCGATTGAAAAACTAGATGTTTTAATGCATTTTTTGAATTCAAGAGATGGAGAACGCGGAATCATTTTTTGTAAAACAAAAGCCGCTGTAAACAAGCTAGCCAAAAATTTAGCGATTAATCGTTTTTCGTCAGGAGCATTGCACGGTAGCTTGTCGCAAGGAATCCGTGATAGAATCATGGAGCAATTTCGTGAAGGACATATAAATATCTTAGTTGCTACAGATTTGGCAGCTAGAGGAATAGATGTTAAAGAAATTTCATATGTAGTAAATTATCATTTGCCAGATGCTTACGAAGCTTATGTACACCGTAGCGGAAGAACAGCCAGAGCAGGAGCAAAGGGATTGTCACTTACTGTTTTACAACCAGAAGAAGTAGTTGAAATAGCTGATTTCGAAAAAGAATTAGGAATTAAATTCACAGAGTTTAAAAAACCATCAGTTGCAAGCTTAGAAGAGAATAATACACTTTTGTGGGCAAAACAAATTTTTAAAACTAAACCTAATCATGACGTTTCAACAGATTTAAAAACAAAAGTAAAGACAGTTTTTCATCATTTAACGAAAGATGAACTGATCGAAAAGTTGTTGGCCAATTATATCTTGCAAAACAAACCAGAGGCAGTTGAAAAACCTGTTAAAAAATTCAAAAAGTAACTATTGATGAGTGTGTAACTGTTAATATATGTTGTACTTTTATATGGTATTTTTTATAAAACCTATTTAATAGACAGCATATATGAAGATAGTAATCATAGGAGGCGGTTTTGCAGGAATAAATCTAGCGAAAGAGCTTGTAAATCAGCCACAAATACAAGTAACACTTGTAGATAAAAATAACTATAACTTTTTCCCACCACTTATATATCAGGTAGCGACTGCTTTTCTAGAACCATCAAGTATTAGCTATCCATTTAGGAAATTTTTTGCAGGCAAAAAAAACCTGCAATTTAGATTGGGAGAGCTGCAACAAGTAGTTCCATCCGAAAATAAAGTAATCCTTAATAACGGAGAATTGCCATACGATTATTTGGTGTTTGCAACAGGTGCTGAAACCAGTTATTTTGGAATGGAGAATGTAATGAAAAACGCCATTCCGATGAAAACGCTAAACGACGCCATCGTAATGCGTAACACGTTGCTTAAGAATCTTGAGAAAGCTACTATTACCAAAGATATTCGTAAACGTCGTAAACTATTAACGATTGTTGTAGCCGGAGGTGGGCCAACAGGAGTAGAAGTTTCGGGAATGTTTGCCGAAATGCGTAAAAACATTTTATTAAAAGAATATCCAGAATTAGATACTTCAGCAAGTAATGTTTACTTAGTTGATGGGGGAGATGCGTTATTGGCACCAATGAGCAAAGCTTCACAGGAAGATACACTCAAAGCACTTACTGATTTAGGAGTAGTAGTAAAGCTAAATAATCGCGTTACCGATTATGTAGATGATATAGTACATTTTTCAAACGGAGAAACCATTCATACCAAAAACCTAATTTGGGCAGCGGGAGTTTCGGCAAAAGCTTTTGATGGTATTCCGATGGAAAGTTATGGACGTGGCAAACGTATGGCGACCGATGCTTATAATAAAGTAAATGGTATGCAGAATATTTATGCTATCGGCGATACATCTATCATGGATACCGATCCTGCTTTTCCAAATGGACACCCACAAGTAGCACAAGTAGCAATTCAGCAGGGAGTAAACTTAGCTAAAAACTTTAAAGCAATTGTTCAAAATAAACCGATTAAGCCTTTTATATATCTAGACAAAGGATCTATGGCAATTATTGGTAAAAATAAGGCAGTCGTAGATTTGCCAAAACCAAAATGGCATTTTAATGGATTCTTAGCTTGGGCAATTTGGTTATTTATACATCTTGTTTCTTTAATAACCTATCGCAATCGCTTAAGTACATTTTATAACTGGATGGTAGCCTATTTTGCAAAAGATCAATCACTGCGCATGATTATCAGACCAGATAAAAAACAGGCAATAAATTAAATTGCGCTTTCAATAAAGATTACGATTAAGTAGTTTATACATAAAAAGGTTTTTCTTAGAGTGATCTATAGAAAAACCTTTTATTTTTTTAGCTTTTTACAAGTCATACATAATACAACAGTTTTGAATATCTAATAAAACCTCAGAATATTTGGTTTTATTACCTCAGAGTATCAGCTCCTCAAGAAAGCTAAGTATAACCTTAGTAACTTAGAACTTCAAAAAGAACTAATGAATCATTCCAGCTTCGTCATTGTTAGAAATAGTAACTTTTTCTTTTATAAAGCGCTTACCAATATTTAAAATAATAAAAGCAGTAATTGTAGTAGTTGTCATAATAGCCACCATCGGAATGATAGAATTTTTCACAAAAACACCAACGGCAAAAGAGGCTATTGCACCTAAACCAAGCTGAATTGCACCCATTAATGCTGATGCGCTTCCTGCATTTTTGGCAAAAGGAGCCATAGTAAGGCCAGCAGTATTAGGGTTTGAAATTCCTAGGCAAGCCAAATAAATAAACAACATACCAATTGTTTCATACAAACCAAGAAGGTTGTTTATTGCCAGAATCAAAAAAACAATACTAATTACAGATTGAGTAATCAAAGCACCAAAAATCATTTGTTCACTAGAAAATTTTCTTAATAAAAAAGAATTCAGTTGACTAGCACCAATAAAACTCAAAGACATAAAGGCAAAAATCCAACCATATATTTTAGCATCAACTTCAAAAATATCCATAAAAACGATAGGAGAGGAGGCAACATAAGTAAATAAACCAGAAAAAGAGACAGCACCAGTAAAGGCATAAGTAAAAAACTGAGGTTCTTTTACAACTTTAAGGAAGTTTGTAATGATAGGTTTAGGTTTTAACGAAATAGATGTATCAGGTTTATGTGTGTTGGGTAAACCAATTTGTGAAGCTATTAAAATCACGATTCCCATGCACATTAATATAAAGAAAACAGTATGCCAGCCGTAATCAGAAGTTACGTAGCCACCAATAGTTGGAGCAAGCATTGGCGAAAGACCAACAACAAGCATAAGCATAGAAAAGACTTTAGGAATATCTTTTACAGGAAAAAGATCACGAACCATTGCAACAGAAGCAACAGTTGCTGCACAGCTACCAACGGCTTGTAAAAAACGCAAACCAATAAAAGCATCAATATCAGTAACAAAAACACAACCTAAAGAAGCTAAAATGTAAACCATTAGACCTACAAACAAAGGCTTTTTTCTTCCAAATCGATCTAGTAAAGGCCCGTAAAGCAATTGTCCAGCCGAAATACCTATAAAATAACTAGATAAACTCATCGAAACTTTTGCAACAGTAGTATTTAAATCTCTAGCAATTCCAGAGAAGCCAGGTAGGTACATATCGATAGAAAAAGGACCAAGAGCAGTTAAAGAGCCTAAAATAAGGATTAATTTGATATATTTTTTTGTAGTCATTTATTTAAAAAATATTATTTTTATTTCAATGCAAAGATAAATATTTCGTACCTTGTTAATTCATTAAAGAAATTTTTAGTGAAAAATCTAATTTTTTAACAAGTTAGCTTTGTAAAGGGCTATAATTACTAATTTAAAATTATTCAATTATGAAAAGATGTGCCTTATTATTACTTTTAGTTACTACAGTTTCTTTTTCTCAAACAGTTACTTCCAAGATTGAGCCGGTAAGTATTGAACAGTATGAATTTATTAAAAAAGTTAACGAATTTTATCCTGACATTCCACTTACTAAACAAATTACTAATTTTTACAGCGATGATAAAATCATTGACTCAAGACAAGAATTTGATTTAAGAGGAACACCATTCTCAGCATATAGCTTAGCAGTTGGTCCTTATAACAAAACAATCAAGTTTGATTACACTACAAAAACTGATGGAAGAACTCATGGTGGTATTTCTCTTTTTAAAGGAGATGTCATAAAAACAGTATATTACGAGGACAAAAATCAATACGAAGTTTTTATAAATGGTAAATCAGTTTACTTAAAGAAATATTAATGCTACAAGCGAGTATATTTAAAGCCATCTTAGAAATAGGATGGCTTTTTTTGTTTTGTAGAGTTTATAATTATTAAATATAGTGCGAATAATTTTACTTTGTCTATTGCCATAAAAGAATAAATAATTGTACCTTAAAATTTTGCTTTGCTTATTTCAGTAAATTTGATACTTAGAAAATCTATAACGATGGAAAGATCAAACAATGCTCAAATCTCTTTATATAAAGAATTTGAGGAACTTATGCAAATTGCAAAATTTATTACTGGATATGATTGTGAAATAGGGAATTCAAATAGGGATTTATCTATTGAAGAATTTATTGAAAGAGAAAATTTGCAGAAAGATAAAGTTTTTTACTTTATAAGGATTGATACTTATAATATTACTGATAGTAAAGAAGAGAAGAGTTTAGATGCATTTAATGAGTTTTTTAAACGAAATTATAGTTTGTTCAGTGACAGGTTATACTTTGAAAGTCCTTATGATGCACTAGAAAAGCTTAAAATAGCATGGGATAATTGGAACAACCATTATTCAACTGACCTTAAAAATAAATTATTAGAAGAATATAAGATATATTAAAAAAAAATAAGCCTTTGTAAATCAATACAAAGGCTTATCTATTATATAGTCATTAAAATATTGTTGAAAAATATGAATTCTTAAGATTTTATTTGTTTTCAATCAATTTTTCTAGTTGTCAACATCATTTCATCTTTTTCTTTAAGCATACGCTCATAAAGGACGATTTTTTCGTCGTAAGCTGAATAATTTTATCAATGGGATTGAATGCACAATCTACATAATTTGCATTGTTGTTTAAAGTTCCATTACCATGTTAGCGCCTTCATAATTGTTTTGCAATATTTACAATAGCTTGCTCCTCATCAAAGTTTTCGATAGCTTCTACAGGAATTCTCGAGTAATTGCGATACTTGTTCTAGAAATATTGATTTCTATAGTTTCCTTTTGTTCTAGTAGTGATATTTTTTGTTGGTTCCAGTCGTCTCCAAGTTCAAATGCAAGTGCTTCTTGCTTTATGCCTAGCATTTCACGGAAACGTTTTAGATTGCGACCTTGATGTTTTTTGCGGTTTGGAGTTGTAGTATCTGTCATGTGGCGAATATAATTCTTTTTAGGAAGGTAAATTACGGAAATTTCTGTTATTAACAGATAAGTTGATATAATAAGTTGTGTATAATACATTTTTGAGTGTAGGTTACAATTTATCGATGAAGGTACTTTGTTCAAAATAAACATATTATGAGCACTAAAAAAGTCCTTTTAAAAAGACAAATGACCTTTTGCAGTAAGACTTTCTATCGTGAAAATGGCAAAATAGTACGGTTTCCAACCTTAACATTAACGGGTAAATGGCTGAAAGAAAGCGGTTTTACGATCGGTCAAGTTGTTGATATTCAATATGAAAAAACGCAACTCATAATTACAGTAGCCGAAAACCAGAGATTCGAGCTAAAAGATTAATATATTATGTCAAATAGAAATATAGTAAAATGATATTATGATTGAAAAAATAAAAAATATAAACTTAATTTAAACGGCTGATTTCTTTGTGGTTTTGCGCTTAGCAAGACTAATTAGATGTAGAAAATTTACTCAAAAATATTCCATTAAGACTATATAGTTTTAAGGGAATTTCAAGAGATTTAATTTTTCATTAAATGAAATTACAAGTTTAGTTTTTCTGTATAATCAAGTATTCGCTAATTATAATTTGTTTATTGAAAGCTTATGAATCAATTTTTATAAACGCCAGCCAATTATTTTTTGAGATGTTTTAATTCATCTTTTTGGTTTCTTTTACAAAGATTCTAATTGCACGAGGTTTAATTATATCAAACTTTTTTAAATAAGATTTAGAATATCGTAAATACGGACAGCTTACAGCTGTATTTTGTATTATATTATTTTGACCTATAATTTATACTATGAAACGCAGAACGTCCAAGAAGATGTTAACAACTTTATTAACAACACATTTAACCCCTATTTTGTAGAAATCGAAAGATACAAAAAAAATAAGGACATAAAAAAACCCCGTTTTATTGGGGCTTATTTATTGATTTCCTTTAAATCTATTCAACCGAAGCTACTGAATAAGTAAGTATCTGAGAAAGAGCTAATGAATAAGCTGACAATATAGGAGCATCCCAAACCGACAATTGTTCTTTATATTTTTTCTCTAAATCACCATTTCCAATTGGCATACACAAATAATATTTATTGCCCCAAACACGAGAGTGAGCAATAACCATTATACAAGATGTTTTTTTAGTTTTATCATTAGTTAGAGACTGAAAAAGAAAATCATAATTAGTATCTGTATAATGGTAAACCTCGTTTAAAGAATAACCCTTTTTAAAATCCAATCCCTTAGCAATTGTTTCCGCATAACCTTTAGTAACATAATTATATTCCTCTAAAGTAGTTTGAGAATACGAGAAAGAAAAAGTTAAAAGCAATAATAAAGTAATTTTTTTCATTTAGTTTAATTTGTGAGTTTATAGTTATTAAATATTTTCAAATATAATGCCAATAATTTTAATTTCACTTTGTCAATTGCTATAAAAGAATAAATAATTATACCTTAATTTTTTTTTTAAGTATATTCGTTAATAATTAACAAAAAAAAAATATGAAAGAAATTACATTCGGTTCAGTAAGGATTAGAGGAACACAGGAAGAAATAAAAATGACTTTTTTTTTAAACCACGTAACAGCAGTATTACCTGCGGGTAACACTTCAGAAGATACAAGTCATTCTTTAGTTAGATTAAGCTGTGGGTTAGAGATTATCATAGGTGTCAATAACGAGGAAGTACTTAAAGCTTTTGAAAGCGTCTACTAGAGTTAACTAAACAAGCCTTTGTATTAATACAAAGGCTTATCTATTATATAGACATTAGAGTACTGTCTAGCAATATAATTACCTGTTTTTCGATTGTAAATATTAATGTAGTGATAATCAAATCCGACATTTTTACACCAGTTATGCAGATAATATATTGATTTACAAAACTCAACTTTTATAGGTCTTATACTTTTATCTTTATTAAAGATTGTACAGCTGTAAGGCGTTGGTGTAGTATTAGCCATAAATAGTACTGACTTGTATCTCTATTTCATGCATGATATTTTTGATTTTAAAACCTCCATTAACACAAACAAATGTCGAAATGTCAAACTCCGCTTTTTTGATAACACTTGTACTTACATCAATGTAATCAATATAAAGCCAAAATTCATTCGTTCTTATATCTGTAAATATAAAAACATTAAGACCGTAAGGGTAGGAGGTTTTAGTCGTTGTCATTTTTACATAGAAATCTCCAAACTGGACAATATTACCGTTATTCTGAACAGGAAAAGCACTAACTAAATCATAACCATTTCGGATATAATTAGGAGTATCTCCCTGAAATGCAATAGTATCAATATGAGTTGCATTTTTGTACG
This sequence comes from Flavobacterium sp. TC780, assembly GCF_056783245.1. NCBI lineage: Bacteria > Pseudomonadati > Bacteroidota > Flavobacteriia > Flavobacteriales > Flavobacteriaceae > Flavobacterium > Flavobacterium sp. TC780. The sequence goes on from NZ_JBXBAV010000160.1 coordinate 24,425, forward strand.
TATTATGAATAGATGTATAAAACTTATTATCGGATTGAATCGTTGCAAGCTTGAGCATAGAATATACTCTACCATCGTATGCATAACCCGAACCTTGTGTAAATCGACCATCTAATCGAAATTGAGGTAATTTATATTCTTTTAAATAATGTAGTGGTTTTTTCTGAAAATCACTAAAATTTGAAATTTGAATACCAGTACCTTGAGTAAAAGGAATGTCAAGAATTATCTCCGTGTAAGGTGTAGCAAAATAATTTTCAGGAATTACATTTAAATCGACATTGCCTATGTCATTAATAACTGATAACATAGGTAAACTATCGTAGTTTTTTAGCAAAACACCATTTACACGTTTACTTTGAACATACAAGGACAGAACAAAAAAAGGTGTTTCAATGCCGTTTAAAATAAACCCACCTCCTTCACTATCATAATAAACTTCTTTAACCTTGACAGCGTAAGCATCATCAATATATTGTATAAAATTCATATTGTTTTAATTAAATAAAGGAACTTTCTTTAAGTCCGAGGTTGATAAATATTTTTTTAAATCTGCTTTTAAATTGCGCCTTGTAATAACATAATAACAACCAATAACCAAAGGAACAGTAGACGCCTGTTTAACTTTTAACAACTCGTTTATAGTCTCTTTTTCATTTTCGAAATTCGACATAGGTTCAGTAACCCAAGTGTACCAAGGAGCATCTTTTGTTTGTTTATTTGTACCTAACCACACAGCCAAAGACTCTGCTATATTATGAACCTCTTTACGAGGTGTAATCTTGGTTAGCTCAATTTCTTTAGTAACTGGATTAGCCATTGCAATTTTTAAATCATTTTCCGCCATTTCAAGCTGTCTTTCCTGAGCATCCTGTGTAAATTTTTCATACCATTTTTTTAATAATGGATAACACAGAATTATACCAGTTATAATAATCCAGTACTTTTGCAGAAAATCAAAGAGCCAAACTGTATTGGCTTGACTCTTTGTTCTATTTGTTATCTCTCTTTGAGCCATCGCTTATTTTTTCTTGAATAATTTATAAGCTAAAAATCCCGCTAAAGCGACTATTACAACATTTGCAACAGTTTTATTGTTTGCGTAAAAAAGTTTGATTTTATCTAACATCTTGTTTAATTTTTGAATTAATAATTTTTATCTTTTTGAACGTTTGTTTAGACTGTAACGCTGTAAACAGTATAGAAAAAAAGTAGTACAGGAATAATCAAATAATTAAATCTAAATTTTCTTTTAGCTACTACGGTAACACCTGAAAGGTTATAATCCCCCATGATGTCTATAGCGTCTTGGATATCCGAATCAAGAATTAAATTATGATTAGGACTACATTCATGTTTAATAATTGCCCTTGCAATAACTAAGTAAAATTCAGCATCAATAATTTTAATAGTCTGGTCAGGAGCTAATCCGACAGCCTTAGCAACAACATCTATATACTTTTGAGTGTCGTTTTCTGATGGAGGAGCATACGCAGAAATTAACTTTCTGATAGTATTCTTGCCTTTATCAATATCATTTGTCAAATCCCTTAACATAGCACGAATACCATATTTGACCTCAGTAAACTGGTCAAATTCTTTTTTATAATCAGTATTTTGATTAACTGGAATTTTACCCTGCCACGGAATATTGAAATTCCTTAAGTTACCCGGATTATTATTTCGAATACCTCGAGTTAAATCCTTTCTACCTAAAAAGCTACTCATTTTCCTCTGTAATTAATGGCTTAGGCGAGGTTTGAGATTCGTCTTTTCCAAAATCAAGTTTACCCAATTCATCAGATACAACCTGAATACCTTTTAAAATAGCAGTAACAACTGCACCGTATTTTACGATAATTCCAATTATCGAAACAATTCCTTTCAAATTTTTCATAACCTATTTTGTTTTTAATTGTTTTCTTCTTCTAAATACTCTTTAAGTAAATCAACACCCTCATGAAGTATCAGAGGAAGGAATTTTAATAATACCCTAAACATTAGTTCGAGCGTAAAAATGTACCCGCATAACCTCCGTTTTTCGCACGTGGATTAATAACAAATGCCATTCCGTCAACTACTACTTTACCACCGTTTTTTTGCATCATTCCCCAATGAAATGACTGAACACCAGTTTTTGTGTTAGTGAACGTACAAGCAACTGAACCGAACCAACCTTTTTCTGAAAGATTAGATTTAGAAGTTGTTACACATTTAATTGCAATCAATTCTCCTTTAGACAATCTCCAACCAGTTGTTAGATGTTGTTCAACGCCTTGATTAGGACCCGAAACAGGTGTATAGGTTGTACTCTTTGCACCTGAATGCTTTACTTTTTGTTGATTATTGTTGTTATTATTCTGATTATTTGAATTATAACTTTTTTTATTTTGTGCCATTATTTTATAATGTGTTTAATTAATAGTATGATTTCAGCCATCTTTTTTAAGATTATTACAGCCGAATCTATCAAGAATACTACGAGATAGATTCGATAGTAATTTTTTGGCTTATCTTCTTTTTGCAACCCTTTTGCCTGTGTTATTACGGTCACGTCTTATAAACCAAATCAATGCGATAAGACCCGCGACAGCACCAAGCAGAATTTTCCAGTTTCTTTGAAACCACACTTTAATGGTAGATGTCAAAACAGTAGCACCAACTTGACCTGAACCCTGAACAAGACCAGTACTTAAACCATCATTAACACCATTCATAACAGCTTTACCAAAAATATTAGCACCTGAACCAGCGACAGCACCAACAGTATTAGCTGTACTTTGTTTTAAAGCTTCTGTTTGAGCATTCCAATAATCCGCTTCAGCTTGTTTGCCTTGTGCTTCAGCCTCCTTAGCCAATTTTTTTGCTTCAACGGCATCAGTAATTTTTCCTAATGCTGTTTGAGCAATTGCACCAACACAGGAACAAAACCAACGGCAGTTGTAGCAACTTTTACTAAGTTTTTAAACGAAACATTTTTCTTAATAGATTGCCCAATTTTTTTAAAGAATCCCATAGTTATACTGATTTTAGCGTCCTAACGACGAAATTAATAACCGCTCCCTGAGATTTATTAATCTCTAAGCCAACAACAGCCACCAAAGGCAAGGTCAATCTATCAGTTAAGCCTTGTACGACTTTACCATCTGAGAGAATCGCCTGAATTGGGTCAATATCTCTACTTAAAGTTTGTAATTCAAAAGGCAAGTATTTAACAACCTGACCATTTTGGAACTGATAAGATAAATCACTTACAGAAGCATCAACAGTCATAATCGCCAAGTCAAAGCCTTGAACATCAATTTTTTTGTTAAACTCTTCAGAAGCAACTGTTTTTTGCTCGAAAAAATACAAGTTGTTTGTAGAAACTGGCTCTTCGATTCCGTGTAAATCATAACGTTTTTCTACAATTAAATCCTCCAAAACGATTTTAATACTTTCTTTATCAGCAAGAAAAACTGAACCTTCTTCAGCAATTTCACATAAAGCTACTAGTGCATTGTTAGCATCAGATTGAGTGTTTTCAGTACCATAAGTACTTGCAAGAATGAAATCTTTAAGCAAAACTTTGTTTGCTAAAATGACATTCGAACCATTTCCACGTTCAATATATACACTGATTTTTTCAGTAGTTAAAGCCGATAAGGCTAAATCACTTGAAACAATCAAAGAACCTATTGATTTAGTTACTGTTAATTCTGGCGATTTTGCCACGCCTGTAATAGTTGCAATTTTCATTTGTTATAAATTTTATTTGTTTAAATTCTTTCACAAAGGTTATTGCAACTATTATTTGACGTTCCCTAAAATTCCCTATTTCTCCCTGTTTTTCCCTAATTTTCCCTATAATATGCCATAGGTAATCAAGTCTTGTACAGTCAAATAGTTTCTTTTTAGGGCTAAAGAATCAATGATTGTTTGATATTCTTTGCAAGCTGTTTTATAGCTTAATTCTAGAATATGCATCAATTGGGTTTTAGTTACTTTTTGGCTTGTTTTTTGTGTTTTCATGGCTTATAAAATAAAAGTTGGTGTTCGTGGAATAATTCAGAATCAAAATCATTTACTATTTTTTCTTTTGTTCTAAATTCATGTAGATAGAAATGTAACTTGTTTTTAAACCACATTAAAAGCGGTTTTTCGGTAATCATGTCTAAATCTTCAAGTAAAAGATTTAGAGCAACGATATAAGAGATATCCTGATTGTTTGCGTAATACTCTCTAAAGAGAGATTTAGCAAGACGTTTTTTAATTGTTGTCGAGGATAAAACAACATTTTTCAAGCGTTTTATTATAGGATTGAACTTTGATATTTGCGATTGCAAAAAATCAAAATCGAACAGAACTATAAGCTTTTCTTTATTAACCTGACTTTTGCCAGTATTCTCACGAAGTTCAAAAAATCCTTTGTTTGCAATTTTTAATAATTCATAAAGATTTGCTTTATCAAAAACACCCCAAGTCATTGCCTGACTGATAGTTGGATTTGCTTTTGAATGCTCATTTAGACCTCTAAAAAACGCAGAATTTAACTGATATTCAAAACGCCAAACGTTATCATTTTTTAAACCATTATTTGCATAATAATCATTTATATATGGTTTTTCGGTTAATTGTAAAGACAGCGTTTTGTTATAGCATCTAATTATTTTATCAGATGTTCTTTTCCCAATTTGGAAGCCGTTAAGTATCGATTTTCCTTTATAAGTCTCAAAATAGCTTTGTAAATTTTTCGGACGCCCTGAAATAAGGTAGTTACCTGAAACAACATTACTATATAAATTACGGGTAAGAATTGTTGAGCCAGACTTATCAAGACAGATATCCAGTCTATTAACTGATTTAAATAAATAGTTCGTTTCATCGCAAAATGCGTTTATGACACCTTTTAAGGCATCGTTTGACAAAGTGTAAAATAGATTGTTTTCTAATTGTAATTGTGCAAATTGTTCGCTCATGATAGCTGAACGAGGTTTTGCAGTATAAATACCGATTTTCAAATCTTCATAGTATAAATCGGCTCTAATCTCAAAAATCTTAGTACCATATTCGTATGGCTTCAAGCGAAAATTTGAATTTTCAGGAAACTCTCCGAACGGCTGACCCTCTAGATTAATAATTAAGTAGTCTATATTTATAAGAGTAGTTTTTAAATTATTTTGTTTGATTTTAATTTTGGATTGATGTCTTTCTTTATATGAAATCATTGTTTTTTAGTAGGTTTGAGTGAGTTAGTTGCCGTTATACCCTACGGCAACAATAAAAAAATAGAAAGGGGAGGAGCAAAAAATTAATCTTCTAAATTCTGCCAAAACGAATAATGATTTTTAGGTAAGTCATTAATCGAAAATTCTTTTTTTTTCAACAGCTTCATTTATTTTCTTTTCAGTTTGAATAAATTGATTCTTATAATTTAAATACTCAGAATTTAGACAAGTTGTTATTCGTTGGTCAACACGTTGAATCTCTTTCAGAATAAAAGAATGTCGATATTTAAGACCAATCAAATTGACAGTTTCCACAGGGTTTTTTGAATACTCGCTTAAATCATGATTTAAACTGGCTAATTCCAAGAGTAAATTCTTCGCGTACGATAAAAAAGGAAAATTTGTTTATGCATAAATTAAGCTTTTAAAAGATTGTGTTTTAATAGTTTAGTTAGTAAATGCTTTGAGGAATCACAATAAAAAATAAATTCGTGTAAGGATTGATTTTGACGAACAACGAAACAATCTTTTTGTATATCAATAGAAATACCTAGATTTGAACCACGTACACGTATATACAAAAGTTTAAAGGCATGATGTTCGGTTTTACAAAATGGTCGAATCTGTTTTAAAAAAGTTTTAGGTTTAAACTTTGTGTGTCGCATTTTCTGCAATTCTACAAGCAAAAGCGTGTAATTTTCGAGTGAACTTCGTTTTAGGGACATAAATTATTTGTTAATAAGTGTGTATTACAAATGAACTATAATTTATATTATGTAAAATAGAATGTTTTTAATCCTGAAAACAGCCATATCAAAGCCTATCTTTGCTATTTAATAGTTTTATTGCTTATTTTAGCTTAATATATGGTAAAAAAAATAGATTCAAAATCATTTATGCTTTCATTGTAAGGGTTTATTTTATTATTTTTACAAACGATACTTTCTAAAAATCTATCAAACTTATGAATACAATTGCTGAGCATATTGCAGATTTCTTGAAAGAATATCCGCCATTTGATAATTTAACTTTTCAAGAGTTATCTGAGATTGCAACCAATATTCGTGTTATTAATTTAGAAAAACACGCTGTATTGTTCCAAATTAACGATCCTTTACACGATAGTTTTTATGTGGTTGCTTCAGGTGTTATTAATTTATCGGTAATTGCCGATGCCGAAGAAACCTTATTAAATAAATGTCATGATGGCGATATATTTAGGTTTTTACCACCTTTTTTCGCCAAGAATAACTACATGATGACGGCAAAAGCCAGAGAAGAAACTATTGTATATGCAATACCAATCGCTGTGTTTAGACCTTTTGTTGCAAACAATCCAGATGTTTTAAATTTCTTGTTAGGAGTTTTGTAATAAATACGCGTCATGCCAAAGACAATTCAGATTTTAAAGGAAACCAATATTTCAGATAATATATTTTATTCAGATCAACAATCTGAAATACAATATATACAGTCACTAAGCTACAATACCTCACCATTAACTGCATTAGGAAACAGTATTGTAAAAGATGTTGCTTTGCGTATGACAGATGCTATGGTTGATAATATTGTTGTTTGTGAAAATAACAACCCAATTGGTATTGTTACAGACGCCGATTTGTCTTCTAAAATAGCAACAGGTAGATTTTCAATAGATGAAACTGTAAACAAAATCATGTCCTCGCCTGTTGTAACTGTAATAGAAAATGTTTCATTAGCCGAAGCACAATTATTAATGCTAAAGCATAATGTGAGTCATTTATGTGTTACAAAAGACGGAACAAGTAAATCGGCTGTAAAAGGAGTCATTTCAGAACATGATTTAATTGTTGCACAAGCTAGTAATCCGGGGGTGTTGATAAAAGAAATCAAGCGTTCGCAATTGCCTAAAGATTTAAAACAAATTAGGGATCGTTTATCAGATTTAATTCAAAATTACATACAAAAGAACATTCCGCTTTCACATATAAGTAATATTGCAAATGAGATTAATTTGGCGTTGATAAAACGCTCGGTTGAACTTTCAATTTTAGAAATGGGCTCGCCTCCCGCTCGATTTGCTTGTTAAGTATTGGAAGTCAGGGAAGAAAAGAACAGCTCCTATTAACGGATCAGGATAGTATTTTGATTTTTGAAGATGTAACTGCAGATAAGTATCGTGATGTAAAAGATTACTTTTTACGTTTGGCTAAAAGGACTACAGCAACTTTAGAAAAAATCGGATATGACTATTGCCCTAATGGACATATGGCAAGTAATATGTTATGGTGTAAATCGTTGACTGACTGGACAAAACAGTATAATAGCTGGATGAATACTCCAGGTGAAAACAGCAATGATTTAAGTAGTATATTCTTTGATTATGAGATTGTTTTTGGAGAACCTAAAATCGAAGAAGTAATAGAAAATGTGATATTCAAGAATGCAATAAACAATACATTGTTTTTTGATTTCTTAGGAAATGATGCATTAAGAAAAAATTCACCATTAAGTTTCTTTAAGAAATTTAATGTTGAAGAAGATGGACCGCATAAATTTAAGTTTGATATAAAAACTCGTGCGTTAATGCCATTAATTGATGGAGCACGTTTACTTATATTAAGTTCGAATATAAAAGGAATTAAAAATACCTATTTAAGATTCAAACAATTAGCGATTACTGATTCTAAAAATGCTGATATTTATCTTAGTTGTGCTGAAGCTTTTCTAACCTTATCAAAATTTAGAACGGTCGAAGGCTTAAAAAATGATGATTCAGGACAATATATCAACTTAAGAGAACTATCAAAAAGCGATAAAGAAAAATTAAAAAATGCATTAGCTCCAATGAAAGAGCTAGAAGAGCTTATAAAAAGTAAATTTCAACTGACCCAATTTTCGTAATATGTTAGAATGGCTGAAAAATATCAACAAAGAATACCCTGATTTCTGGAAAGAATACCTTGCCAAATTTGAGGATAAATCAGAGCGTTTTGTTGTATTATCTACCGAAACATCGGGATTAAATCCAGCAAAAGATGTAATCCTGTCTATTGGTTCATTTGCAGTAGTAGATAATAGTATTGTTATTCAGGATAGCTTTGAGGCTGTCTTATTGCAATATAAATTCTTTCACGATAATGGACTCACAAATGAGTTTATTATTGAAAGTAAAATGGAAAAACTTCCTGAGCCAGATGCACTTAAAGCATTAATCGAATATATTGGAAATGGAATTTTAGTTGGGCATCATATTAATTTTGATGTTGAAATGATTAACGCTGCCCTAGAAAAACTAGATTGTGGAAGATTAAAAAATGAAGCATTAGATGTTGATGTTATGTATCGTAAGCTGCATGACATTAATGACAGACAGTTTTCTTTGGATGAATTATGCGAGATATATAAAATCCCAAAAAGCGAAAGAAATTCTTCCTCAGAAGATGCCTATAAAATTGCTTTATTATTTTTAAAACTAAAATCAAGATTAGGCATAAAATAATATTTACAAAAAAAAATAATGAAAAACACGAATTCCACGAATTTTTACTAAACTTATTTATTAGTGTAAATTAGTGGAATTCGTGTTTAATTTGCGCCTTGTTTTTTATTATGCAACCCTTACGGACTGAATAAAACGTCCATGATGGCTCACTGAGACTGGTATTTGAGTTTTTGTATTAGGATCAATTATATAAGGGATACCATGATTTTTATGAATGGTAGTTCCAATATCTAAAATAGAAATTCTATTTAAAACCTCTTTTTGAGTAACAGCAACAGTATTGATATAATCTTTTGTAATTGTTGATTGTGTATAATATAAACGGTTGTTTATAGACACAGTACCAAAATTTGCGCTTTCGTAAAAACAAACTAGTTTGGTTGGAAAATAGCCACTTATTTTGGTTTCGCGATTGTATATTTTATAAGCAGCTTCTTTCCTGCTCCATAAATTCCAAACCATAATTTCGGGTGAATCAGAATTTAGAATGAGCAATTGTTCTTCAGAAGTGAAGATTTTATCCAAAAAACCTTTACGTTTCCAGTTGCTTTCTTGTTGTGCTATTTCTAGGTCGACTATATCATTTCCAATCATTTTTCATTTAGTTTAAATTGGATAATGTTTAGAGCAGCTTTTGCATTAATCATTTTTTCCATAGATTCGTTATCGATAACAATATCAAAAGCTTCCTCGACATCTAAAACAATGTCAACTAAATTGGCAGAATTAATATTTAAATCGGTTATGAAATTTGTGTCTTCAGTAAAATTTTCAAAAGCAGTATCATTCTTTGTATAAGGCTTTACAATTTTCTTTAATTCGGTTAGTAGTTGTTGGTTATCCATACTTTGATAGTTAGTTATAAATGAATGTTAGTTGTGTTTTTTTAAAATCACGCAGCCATTAACATCACCAAAACCAAAACTAGCTTTGGCAATAATATTTAAATTGGAGTTGATTAATTGAGTTGGAATTTTAGATTTGTCTATAATAGATGTGATTTCAGGATTTAAATCTTCACAATTTACATTTGGAAATATGAACCCTTGGTGTAATTGCAAGACCGAAGCCACAAGTTCAATACTTCCTGCTGCTGATAGACAATGTCCTACGGTCGATTTTAATGCATTTACATACGGAAAATGATTACCCTTACGGTTTAATGCAATGCTCCAATTTTCAATTTCCAAAGCATCTTTGGAAGTAGCCGTCAGATGCCCGTTGATCAAATCAATTTCGGAGGTTGAAATTTTAGAATTATCTACAGCATTGCGGATGCATCTTTGTACAGCTGTTGCATTTGGAGCTGTCATGCTTCCTCTGCCACGCTGTCCGCCAGAATTTATATTCCCGCCTAAGACTTCTGCATAAATTCGAGCTCCTCTATTTAGAGCAGTTTCTAAATCTTCTAGTAGTAAAGCTCCTGCTCCACTTCCTGGAACAAAACCCGAAGCACTAGCGCTCATTGGTCTTGAGCCACTTTTGGGAGAGCTATTGTGTTTGAATGTGCAAACTTTCATAGCATCAAATCCTCCCCAAATATAAGGTCCGGAATCACTAGTGCTGCCTGCTAAAATTCGTTTGGCTTGCCCTAATTTGATTCGTTCGTATGCCATTAAAATACTTTCAGTGCCAGTTGTACAAGCTGATGAATTGGTAGTGACTTGATTTCCAAGTCCTAGTTTGCCGCCTAAATAGGCACTTATACCACTAATCATGGTTTGCGCTACAACGGTGCTTCCTAATCGTCTGGTTTGAAAATCATCGATTTTATAGATACTTTCTCTAAATTTTTCTATCCCCGAAGTTCCTGTGCCAAAAATGGTTCCGCTATCCCAATCGGGTTCTTCGTTTTCCAGAATTGCTAATCCTGCATCTTTCCAAGCATCTAAACCAGCAATTACACCATAAAGTATCCCAGAAGCATTAAAATTACGTAATTCAAGTTCTGTGAAATAATTACCAATCAATTCAGTTGATAATTCTGGCTTTCCTGAGATCTGACAGGAAAACTGCAAGCGCTCTAATTCAGGATCGTGTTTAATACCCGACAGACCTTTTTTTATTGCATTTGTAAATGCATCAAGTCCTACCCCATTTGGGGCAACAACTCCAAGACCTGTAATGACAACTCTTTTTTGCATCTTACTTATTTTAAAGATTATTATTTAAACAATCATTCCGGCTATCATTCCAGAACAAACCTCTATTCCGAGTTGGTTTTTCATACTCACTTTGCATTTTAATTTCCCAAATCTAAAATATATTTTTTCTGAAATAACAGTTACTTTTTCATTTTGAAAAACAGGTTTTAAAAAATCTATTTCAGTTGATGTTAAGGAAATTGAAGTATTTTTGTTAAACTCTTTGTTTAATAAGAATATCCCTAAGCATACTAATCCTATCTGAGCCATAACTTCGGTCAGAATTACTCCAGGTGTAACTGGATTAGAGATAAAGTGACCTTTGTAAAAATCTAAATTTTCATCAAAACGGTACGTCCCTTCTACTCCATTTTCGGATATAGAAATAATTTCATCTACAAACAAAAAAGGCTTGCTGTAGGGTAATTTAGATATAATATCCTGATTTGTCATTTTTAGATTTTATGAGAAATTTTTAAAACCATTTAGTTTAAAATTGTAATAAAACACGCTGAGCAGAAAACCCTGGTCCAAAGCTCAACATTAAGCCCTTCTCTCCTTTTTTGGGCTTTTTATCTATAATTTGTTCCAAAACATATAAAACAGTTGCGCTAGACATATTTCCGTATAAACGCAGTACTTCTTTTGTGTCGTCATATTTTTTCCCTAAATCGGTGAATAACTCTTCTACAGTCTGTATAATTTTTTTCCTCCTGGATGAAAAATCAAATGGTCTATATCTTCTATTTTTAAATTGTTTTTGGTTAAAAAAGGATGAATAATATCAGGAAAATGTGATGCTATTGTTTCAGGAACTTCAATATCCAGTACCATTTGCAAGCCTGTATTTACAAGCTTAAATCCCATCATATGAATGTTGTCGTAAAAATGATACATTTCTTCATCAAGAATCTCAGGACCATTATCTGCTTCATGTGAAAAGATAATAATACGCAAGCTGCACCATCTCCAAAAATTGCCGCTGAGACAATATTAGCCATCGTGAAATCATTTAACTGAAAGGTTGCTGTTGGACTTTCAACTGCAATTACCGCAGCTCGTTTTCCGGGATTGGCTTTTAAAAAGCTTTTTGCATAAATAATTCCAGAAATTCCAGCAGCACAGCCCATTTCGGTTACAGGAAGGCGTACGATATCCTGACGCAGTTTGAGTTTGTTTATAAGATAGGCATCCAAAGATGGTATCATGATGCCTGTACAACTTACTGTAATAATGTAGTCAAGACTCTCTGGCTCCCAGTTTGATTTGTCTAATGCTTTTTTTAGGACCTTTTCTCCTAAATCAATAACTTCTCTGACATAAATGTCATTTCGGTCTTCAAAAGAGGTATGAGAGAAAACTTCGATTGGATCCATTATAGAATATCGTTTATCGACAGCAGCACCTTCAAATATTTTTTTTACTTTTCGGATAAAGCGTTCATCTTGCCCAAATAGCCATGAATCTAAAAATGGAATAATTTCTTTCGGTTGTTCTTGAATATTTGGGCAATTGCTTGGCAACGCTGGCTATTTTTACACTCATATTTTTGAAATTATCCATTGATATTCTAAAGCCCATTTCCACTGAATGGTATATTTTTTTAAGTTTAATTGTTTTGAAAAATCAAGTAATTCACTTTTTGTAAATCCTCTCAAAATAGATGTTAAACCATCTTTCTTTGACATTCCGTTTAATTGGGTAACAAAGCACATTGCTTGAAATAAGCGATAGGAAATGATACTCCTGTGTAAATCATTTATTACAACACCACGTCTTGCATTTGTATTAAAAATAGTTGCTAGATTAATTATATCATTGTTTTTAAAATGATGTAAAGTCAATGTACACAGTGCAATGTCATATTCTAATTTACTAAAAGCTTCATTAAATATATCTTCACAGCGGTAACTTATATTTGGGTAATGTATAGATAATTTTCGGGCGTAATTTATTGTAAATGCATTAGCATCGATACCTATTAGTTTAAAATTCCAATCATATTTCAATGCATAATCGGCTAGCTTTCTTAGCATATCTCCATTTCCACAGCCTATGTCGATAATAGTTATTGTTTGCTCTTTGGTAATACCACCTAATAATTTTTTGACTCCTTGTAAAGTTAGGTGGTTTCCTCCTAGGAACTGATTTATTTTAGCAATTTTATCCAATGCATTTTGTAAAACTTCCCCTTTTAAATTGAAATCATCCATAATCTCAGGATCATCCGTTCTATATTTGGTTTTTATAGCCATTCTTAATTTAGAATTATAGATTTACCATGTGTTCTTTTTATAATTTGAGGCAGTAAAAATGGAAATTGAATTAACAGCCACATTACAACAGCCGCCTTTTTCTTATTTTGTAAAAGTGAGGCAAGGAATCGGCCTGTTTCTAATCTTTTCTTGAAATTATAGTTCCATGATTGGATGTATTTTTCTTCAAGCTCTTTTCTTGAAATGGTCTTTTTAGTATAAAAATCTACAATTAATTCAGAAGCAATTTTGGCACTATGAATCGCCATTGCCATGCCATTGCCGCATAAAGGCTGAATTAAGCCAGCGCTGTCTCCAATCATTAGGATATGATTTTCTATTGCTGTTTTTTCTTCAAATGAAATCTGACTTATAGTTAATGGTTTGTCAAATAATGGTGTGCTATTGGTAAAAAACTTTTTTAGATGTGGGTTTTTATAAATAACATTAACTTGAAAATCATCAATGTTTTTATGTTTTTTAAATGTTTCAAAATTAACGAGGTAGCAAATGTTTACTATGTCATTTTCTACTTTTGAAATACCACAATAGCCTCCTTCAAAATTGTATAATCCAACTAAGTCATTTGGATATTCACCTTTGTAATGCCCTTTGACAGCCAGCCAAGGAGCTTTTTTTAGAATAAACTTACGTTGTAGTTTTTGGTCAAAATTCGAACGTTTGCCAAAGGCACCTATAGCTATTTTGGTTGCGAATGTATTTAGCTTCAAGGTTGTAATAGTAAATAATTCCTCTTCAAAATGAATGTTTTCGACAGTATCGTGTAATATCTTACATCCATTTTCGATTGCTTTTTTATACAAATGATAATCTAATGTATAGCGGCTGAGTCCAAATCCTCCAAGCGGAAGAGTGCATCGAATGCGTTTCTTGTTTGGTATTGAGAATTCTAATTGTGTGATTGTTGCAGGGTTTAAGTCCTGAATTTCTAAGTCTAGCCAATCTAGATAAGGTTTGATTTCATTAGAGACGTATTCACCACAAACTTTATGTTTTGGAAACTCGTTTTTTTCAATCAAAACTACTCGTAGTTTCATTTTAGATAAATGAATGCCACAAGTAAGCCCTGCTAGTCCCCCACCAATAATTACTACATCAGCATTTGTTTTCATATGTAGATACTATTCGTTTTTAACAGATGTGATGTCGCTAATCTGGTTTTATAAGATTCTTAAAAACCTAACGATTTAACGCTATTGCTAATTTAAGTAATTTCTTAATAGAAAAATCATTTTAAAATAAAAAAGGAATCTTGATTAGAAAAGGTATTGTTGGGATTATAGTAAATGACCAAAAGCTAAAAACCTGGGTTATACTTTTTAGATTATCTAAAAAAAATAAAGCTCTTATGAAAATAAAATCTTTTTTTGTGGAGTCTAATTGTTTTATCTTTAATTATTTTAACTATAGTAATCATTATGTTTTTAACTTCTTTTTTTAAAAAACCATATATAAGTGAACTTGTAAGAACGGAAAGCGAAGTTCATTTATTTGTAGGATGTAAATCTAAAAAATGTGGAGATATTTTTTTTACATCTCAAAAAATACAAATATTATATTCCTGTGGGATAAATTTTTTCAAAGGATCAAGTTCAATGGATAGTGTAAACATTGATTATAAAAAAGGAAATCTAGAAATAATATACATTTGTACTAATAAAATATTAGTTTCGCTAAAATGTGAAAAGCATATATATGAAGAGATACTTAAATATAAAAAATAGCTTTATCTCATTTTTATGGGTGTACTGGGGACTACTTAAGTTAGGTTCCGATAGAATTAAATTTCCTAACTTTAGAAATGTTATCCTAGATACTAACGGTATTTTTAATAATACAATGGGAATAAAATGTCATTAGGTAAAACAATAAGAGAAAAATCGAATGGGAAGTATTTAACTATTCATGCTAATTATTTTGAAGAGGGTATAGAATATGCTTATCAAATTGGTATTACTCAAATTCAGTTAAGGGGAATACTCGGAAACGAGAATGCAGGTTTTGAAGTTAATTTTAAAGAATTTGAAAAACTACATAAAAACTTAAAAGTAATTTCTTTTGAGGTATTATTGATAATGTTATCCATTTAGAATCTATTTATTCATTAGAAAATATTGAGAAAATATCTTCCAACAGAAGCAGAAATTTACAATAGATATATCAAAGTTTCCAAAAATTGAACACTTAGGAGGTGAATATTGGAAAGGATTGCATAATATAGACAAAGCTTTTCCTTTGAAGAGCATAGTACTTTTAAAAATGCCAGACACTAATTTTCAAAGGTTCTCAGAATTAATCAATTTAAAGATTTTACATATATATAGTTCTAAAGTACAATCAATAGAAGGCATTGAGGGACTTTCTATAGAGGAACTTTCTTTAGTAAGAAATAATTATTTAAAAGATATTAAAATCTTAAAAGAACTAATGTCTTTAAAAGAATTAAATATTGAAAAATGTAAATTATTAACAGACTTTTCTTTTTTAGGGAATACTTTTATAAAGGAGTTATTTATTGATGATCTAGATTCTATCAAGTTTGTTTCCTCTATGTTAAGTTTAGAAAAAATAAATTTCTGGAATTGTAAAGATGGAGACATGACCCCAGTTATTGAGTTAAAGCCTTAAAACAAATAAAGTTTTATCCTAATAAAAAGCATTACTCACACACTATTGAAGAAATAATAGAGTTAACTGGTGCAAAAAGAGGAAGAAATGCTTAAAGGGACAAGAATGAAAATAATTCAGCTTTTATGCATATAATATGTTATTAAATTATGGAAAAAGATTTTGTTTTTATTGATGATGAAACCGATGGAAAAAAAAGGATTTTTTATAGAAATATATTTTATTCTTATATAAAAGATCTTATAACAGATTTTTTAAATTGTAGTTTAGAGTATAATGAAATTCATTTACGATTTATAAGTTTTTTAGAAACACTAGAAGATGCAGGAGATGTTTATTTTTTAATGCACGAAATGCCATATCATTGGGCTTTAAGTATAATACAGAATACGGCAGAGCCTGATGAAAGTATCATGATTAATAATCATAAGCTTAATAAAAGCGAAAAGGATTTTTATCTTAATTTCTTGAAAAAGAATAGTATAGAATCATTTATAGAAGAGATGGAGTAGTTTTATTCTGAGTATCCTTTTTATATCAAATGAGGAATTCAACCAAACTTGAGTCATACTTAAAGGCAATACGGATTCCTAATGCCAAGAAGTATGAAAAGAAATAGTAAGTTAAAAAAAGAAGAATTAAAATTAAGTGATTGCAAATAATGGAAATTATTAATACTGAGGGTGTTGTTTATCAATATTTATCAGTATTATATGGAAAGAAAAAGAATTCATTGATTTAAAAGAAGCTATTTTTAGCTATGATAATGATACAATTTTAATTAAAATTAAAGAAGGTAAGAATATCATTTCTGTTAAATGCAGTAAGAATATATATAATGAAACTACATTCTTTTTAGATAATAGGCTTAAAATTAGAAATACTCCTGATTATGTGTCTAAAAAGAGATTTATTTTTTAAAAATTAAGAAGGTCAAAAAGATGATAAATTGTTTTATTTCTTTTGTAGCTTAGTTTATAAAATAGGGATAAAGTGTAAGTAAAAAAATATGAAACAAGAAGTAATAGATAAAATTAAATTAATACTTTCTGATAATGATTTGTTCGTTTGGTAAATCTGTTAATGAAGAAATAATTAAAAATGCTGAAAAAGAGCTTAATGTGAGTTTTGATAAAGACTATGTTCAATTTTTAAGCCTTTTTGGAGGTAGTTATACAGGTTTTCCGGTTTATGGTTTTAATAATTGTGAGATGTTGTCGGGTGAAACAGTAATAGATTTAACAAAAGGATTTGGGAAAAAATTATTTCAGTTGATAATAGATGTGAATTAATACAATCAAGTTATGTTATTTCTATAACTGGAAATGGAGATCCCGTATTTATTTCTCCTCGATAATAAAGTTTGGATATATTATCATGATGATAATGAAATTGAGGAATTAAATAAGTCTTTTGAAGGACTAATAGAGCAAAACTTGATGGAGTAATTTGTAAATGCACAACGTGAATAAAACAAATTCTTTTGATCTAGTGGGGTTTATTTAGTGAATAGCTCTTTTGAAGACACGGCTAAAAATCTAGAATATTGGAAGTGCCGATGATGCTGAAAAGTATGAAGCTATTTTTATTAACTTGTATGAGAATAAAAAAATTAGTAAAATTCAATTAGACATCTTTTATGATAATTTGAATTTAGGAAGATGGGAATAATATAGTAAAATGGAACAAATTTTAAAAAGATTAAATTCTTTTATTGAAAATAATTTACCTCATATTTTATCGAATTATAATGAAGATGACTTTGATAGAATTTTAGATGAAAGAGACGAAGTTGTTTTTTTCTGAAAAATGGATGGAAACATTTCAGAGCTATTAATAAAAATTTAAAGAAAGAAAAACAGATAAGACTATTAGTGATGAATTAAGAGAAAAAGTTTTTAAACTAGTATATTCAATAACAAATCATTCTGATTTAGCCTCATATATATCTGATGACTATGGATTAATAATACAATCTATAGAAATCAAGCACAAGGTGCTGCCTCCCTAACAACAGGAGCATGTATTAACCTTAGCAATACGTAGT
>NZ_JBXBAV010000161.1:0-34937 GCF_056783245.1 Flavobacterium sp. TC780
AAGGTTAATACATGCTCCTGTTGTTAGGGAGGCAGCCTCAATAAAAACATACTTACTAAGATTGACAAAGAAAAAGTAATTCAAATTTTAGAAAAAAATGTCTTCCCATATATATCAGAGGGCGAACTTATAAGTGTAGATTTTAAAATAAATATTTCTGTAAAAAATATAGTGCTTAAGGATTTTTAACTATGAGTATAACACCATTTGTAAATTACGATTATGTTACATTAGATGCCTATGCAGGTGTTGTAACAGCAAGACGCAGCGAGTCTATAGAAAAAGGGATTATTGTAATGGAAGAAAATGAAGCCATTGGCATCCTAACTTCTTCTGATTTAGCCAAAAAACAACACTCCATTATTATAGATTGCCTCACCAAAAAACCTGTGGTTTACAAAACGGATAAGATTACTGATGTTCTTAATATCATGGACAGTAGTGGACAAAACGTCTTAATGGTATATGACAAAGAGACTTTTGTAGGTACAATTTCTCAAAATGACATCATATATCATTTAAATTCTAGCCTTAGCATCCAAAAACAAACAATGCAATGGGCTGCTCATGACCTAAAAAACCCGATTGCTTCTATAAGAATGATAAGCGACATGCTCCAAAACAATCTTAAACTTATAGAAAACAAACAGTTGGTAGACTATTTAAATCAAAGTTGTGACTTTGCTCTTAAAATTATCGAAGATGTCCTAACCACTGAGCAAGTCAGTGAAGAAGCTGCCTTCTATACCAACGAAGATTTTGATAGTCTAATTGAAGAATCCATTACTTATTTTTCTAAGGAACTGGAGCAAAAACAAATTACATTAGTAAAGAATCTTAATTTTGGTAAAATGATTAAGATTGACCGTCCAAAATTCGAACGAGTAATTCATAACTTGCTATCTAATAGTCTTAAATTTACATATGAAAATGGAGCTATTGATATCTCCACTTCTACTGAAAATAATAAACTAAAACTAGTTGTAAAAGACGATGGAATCTGGTATTCCAAAAAACTTACAAGAACATATATTTGATAAATTTACCCAAGCAAAACGTGTAGGAACAGCTGGTGAACACACAACTGGACTAGGTATGCATCTTACCAAACAAATTGTAGAACTACATGGTGGTACCATAAAAATGGAAAGTGACGGAAAATCAGGCACCTCCTTCTCTATCTTTTTAAATTTAACTTAAAAAAGAAAAACTAATTCTAAAGAAAAACTCCTGTAGTATTACAAGAGGTAATCTTAATATTGGGTACAATTTGTCTAAGATGTAAAAATACTTTGGGCTAATTTAGTGGTGCATATAATTTCCTGGTCCGTTTGTTCCTTCAATCGATTCAGGGAGCATTCCATAACGAGTGCGTAAATTGACTGTACCCAAGGTTTCGCCAGTATGAATATCGACTACGTTAATTGTTCCAGAATTTAAGTTAGGAAGATTCAGTAGGTTATTTTGTATCGCAACAACCTCTTTACCTGATTTGGTTTTGAAAAATGCCATATGATGTGCCCCTTTATCAGCATTGAGCGTTTTTAAAAGTTTGAGATGAGGAAGGTTACTTAAATCAAAGACCAATACTTTTCCTGCTTCTGCAAAACTCACATATAATTTACCATTCATATCTATATACATTTCAAGTGCCCAGCCTAATCCTTGTGATGATCCATCAAACACTTTAGTAAAAGCATTATATTTTCCTGTTAACTCATTATAAGGAGCAATCTAGATATCTCCCCCTAACATTGTCGTGGCAAGAGCATATTGTGGAAACTCTCCTCGTAATAATAAAACTTCCACAGGACTAGATAAATCATTTGAAGAGTCTGCAACTTGATAGGTTTCTTTTAATTCATATGTATTCATATCTAATAATGTGCAAGTGTTTCCAAATCCACTGGTTAGATCTAAATGAATTGTAGAAGACACCATCATTAGCCCTTTTTTTTCATCAATAGAAATTCCATGTGGGTACATTATAAATTTATTTGGATTAGTTTCAATCGGAGCTTTTATGGTTTTTATAAGTTGGTTATCAGCGTTAAAAACACCTATACTCCCGTCTTTTAAGCCTCCGCTCCCTCCCATAAACGTCACGAAATACCTTCCGTCACTAGTGAAAAATATGTTTTCGCCTACGGTGTTTTCGCTGTTAATATCTTTTGCACTAATTAATATAGGAGATCCATTGTGATCTTTATCAGTTTTTATCTGGTAAAGAAAGCTCCCCCCCAATGCAGTTGTGTAAAGTTTTTTGGCGTCATAGTTATAATAAATATGGTGTGGTAAAACTCCAATACCTAATTCCAGTTTGCTACTAATTGATCCAAAATCAGTCGATTCTGGATCGAGTTCTATTACGGCTATTCCGTCTTTACCTCCTTCAAGATTTCTGTAATCAATGAAAAATAAGGAACTATGAGGATGGTCCTGATTATCATTATCATTTTGGCAGCTAGTAAATAAAATAAAAATGATAATAAATAAAACTGATGGTTTGAATCTAGTCTTCATATTCTTTTAGTTTAGTTAATAGGTATTTTACTGCTAAATTAACATAATAAGTTGATTAAATGAATTTTACGAACATATATTATAAAATATCAAAAAGGAATGCGTTTCGAAAAATAAAAGTATAGAACAATATGTAAACACTTTTTATTTTTTGATATTGGAGTTGCTACATTCTGGCTCCATTTTAAGCATAGTTGTCGGATATTAATCATCTGTTTTCTCTCTTAACATCTGTACAGTTTAATTCCATTTTATATTCTTCTTGCAGATTCAAAATTTTTAAATTCCAAAACATTAAAAAACACTCCATTCTGTAAAAATGATAATTTAATTCTACATATGTTAGTTAGGTATTTAAATTGTTGGATTACTAATTTAGAAATGAACTTCGTAACTCACTAGTTCATCATTGCCAGAATATGTCATCCCATTCCTGATTATTAAATTCATGAAAAAGCACTTCTTCTTTTAATAAAATTTGATATGACGGAAAATTATTTCTAATTGCATTAAATATATTTTTCTCCTCGAAGCGTATTAATGTTTCCAGTTCATCTTCAATTCTACTTAATGATTTTTCGACTTCATTTTTTTTAATAAAATGCTTTGCCAATCTGCGATGCTGTATTAAAACTTTGTGTACAAATACATTTTCCATTCCTAAATTTGGAAAAATATGCTCCTTTTCTATTTGAAAATGTGGTACTAATTGATTGGTATAATGCCAATCTGCATAATTTTTAATTCTATTTGGATCAATATTTCGTTTAATACCCTTACGAATTATCGAACATAACTCTAATGATTGTATGTGGTCACGATGCAAAAAACTAAGTGCTTTTTCTACATTTATTTCATTCTCTTTATCGATTATGATGGTATTTGAATTCATTTTTTATTTAGTATTAGGATCTGAAATGCGAAAAATCAGAAAATATAGATATTATAAACCTGTTTGATACAAGATAAATAAAAACCACCCAAATTGAGTGGTTACTTAGAGAAATCTAAATTTAGTTACAAAACCAGTATTGGAGCAATAATTCCAAAGCTTAATCTCCCTGTATTTGCGTCTTTCAATCCATACGTTTTTTCAGCATACGAAGAGTAATCATATCTTCTGGCTATATAACCTAAATAAAATTTCAGGTTCAAATCTTTGAAAGGATAGTATTCAAGAGTCGGAATCAGACCATAGCTAGTAAACAATTTGTTGGATGCATTAACATCGGGATTACCATTCCAATAAGAATTGTGAGTCATAAGGGTTAAGACTAAGTTTACTTTTGGTTTAACTCTATACTCTGCTCTTAACCAATTTTCGACGTATACTACATCTTTTGATGCATCCTCACCCTTAACCAATTTTTGAACAATACCCCTACGATCTAAATCTTCTGTGCTATACTTAAAATCATAATACAACAATAATTTATTGCTTTTAAACTTATTTCCAAGAGCGATATAATTCATGCTTGTATTTTTGGCTTCATTAAAGAAACCATAGCTATAAGACGTTTCAAATTTCCCTCCAAAAAAGCTTCCTTGCCAATTACTTACAAATGCCAAAGCCGTTTTCGATTCTACTGTCCCATCTGGTATATTATTATCGTATTGTTCTTTTAAAATGTTTGTTCTTGAATCTAATATTTGAAACTTTAATGTGTTCTTGCCATCTCTTAACTTATGGGATATACCCGCACCAGTTAAATTGTGATCAGAGTTTTCCAAAATATCATTATACTCTAAAATATAAATTGCATTCATATCAAATTCATACCCTCCCAAATCAGCCAATAGTTTCCCCATAGAAAACTTGGTTCTAGGTGTAAAATCAATAAATAAAGCGGCAATATCTGTCGTTCTGTTTATATTATCCTGACTACCTATTTTAGGCGTTCTGGTGTATCTGTCACGAAATCTAAAACTCACTTTTTCATGAATCTTTCCTTTTATTTCAAGTCTGAATTGACTAACTGAAAACACTGATTTTGAATAATCCCCATTTTTAAATTCAGAATTAAATCCAAAACGAGTATTAAAAATAACATCTATATCTCTTAATAAAGATTGCTTGGACGTAGGAATTATAGACTGATACATCTCAAGGTTCTCGCTTTGTTCTTGCGCAAGAATACTAATTGGGATCAATAAAACAATGAAATAAAACACCCCCCTTTTTATATTACTTATAGTTTTCATAATTCTTTTATAAAATAATTGAACCGATCAAAAAACCAACCGCAACCGCAACAACAGTAGCAACAATACCAGGTAGATTAAAACTATGATTGATAACATATTTACCGATTTTTGTACTTCCGGTTCTGTCAAAACTGATAGCTGCTAATAATGTCGGATAACCCGGTAATACGAAGAAGCTATTTACTGTAGGAAAGGAAGCTATCAGAACTAAAGGAGAAAGCCCCAAAGCAATACCCAATGGTATCATCGTCTTAACAGCTGCTGCCTGGCTAAACATTATGATTCCTAAAAGAAATAAAGCTATAGCAAATGTCCAAGGATAAGCAGTAACAACACTACCCAAAGATTCTTTGATGATAACCGAATTATTTTCCATGAAAGTAGAAGCCATCCAGACTACTCCAAAAACGGATATAACTGCCGAGGCCATAGAACCGAATAAACTAACTTGGGTAACAGCAACTGCGCTAGTTTTTGTAATTAACATCATAGCTGCTGAAGCAGACAAAGTGATTAAACAAATAACTGTTACCATTGAAACAGTACCATCATCTTTTAGAACTAAATTTTTTGTTCCAGGTCCAAAATTGGGCAGTAAATCTGGAAAGGCTCCAGCAATTACAATTAGTAAAATTGCAACACTAAAAATCATAACCGCCGTTTTAGCTCCAGTTCTTACTTTTGTTCCATTGCCTTCTGTATTAGAATCAATACTTTTAGCAAACTCTAAATCTTTCATTTTCTCAATAAAAATGGGATCCTGATTTAATTCTAGTCCTTTTTTTCTAATAACAAAACAAGCAACTAATGTCCCAACAAGACCTGCTGGAATAGCAATCATCATAACATCAAAAAGAGCTCCCGGGTAACCTAATAATACTACCAGAGCAGCTGTACATGCACTAATAGGACTTCCTGTTAAAGCTAAGTGTGAAGCAATTACCGATATACTAAGAGGGCGTTCAGGGCGTATTCTTTTCTTTGTAGCAACTTCTGAAATGATGGGTAATATAGAATACACTATATGAGAAGTCCCTGCAAATAAACACAAAAAATAAGTAGCAAAAGGGGCAATAAAAGTAACATTTGAAGGGTTATTTCGAATTACTTTTTCCGCTAAACTTACCAAGTAATCTAAACCTCCTGATGCTTGAAGGGTTGCTGCTGTTGTTACAATAGCAATAATAATTAACATAACGTCCATAGGTGGCTCCGTTGGTTTCATATGAAACCCTAGTACGAAAATCACTAATCCGAAAATCCCCATTACACCGAGACCTATACCTTTCATTCGTGATCCGATAAGAATCGCGATTAAAAGGATTGAAAATTCTATCCAGAACATAATAATTGTTTTAAATTGATTTGATTTAGTCCACAATTATACCAGGAGGTACCTAAAAGCAGGACTCCTTCCAATTATAATTGAATACTATTTCTAAAAATATTTTTGAATCTTTGTTCTATCAGCTATTTTCAAAAAAGGAAACAGCAATAAAACGCTATCATTTGAGGATTAAGATTATCCCCAACAATAAAAAAAGGGTAGTTGTTATCTTCATTAAGTAAAGTAAACCACTTGAATCTGTTGTATTTGAGTTTTATACAACAATATCTTTTCTGGATGTGTTCCAAGTGAATTACTTACAGAAGCATTAATACAACAGACTGTCAAGCCATTACAAACTATTCTTTTATCATTTTCGTTTGCTACTATCTTAACGATAAGATGGCAGGAGTCTGAACATTCATAACTATTTATGAATTTATGAATTTTGGGTTTATCAAATTTTCTAATGAATAAATTTCATCCCATTTCTCTTGAGTGATTTCCTTACGTTCCACTACTACAATCTGATGTATGCTTTTGTTTGTTTTAAGTGCTTCTCCAGCAATACCTGCACATACTTCATATCCAAGAATTGGATTCAATTGTGTAACAATTCCAATACTATTCATTACCATATTAAAACAATGATCCGTATTTGCTGTAATTCCTACAATACATTTATCAACTAATGTTTCGATTGCATTACCCAAATAGTCTAATGACGTAAACATCGCAAAAGCAATAACAGGTTCCATAACATTTAATTGTAACTGACCTGCTGAAGCTGCCAACGTCACTGTTAAATCTTCACCAATAACATAAAAACAAGTCTGGTTTACTACTTCTGGAATTACTGGATTTACTTTTCCTGGCATAATTGAAGATCCCGGTTGACGGGCTGGTAAATTAATTTCATTAAATCCTGTTCTTGGACCTGAACTTAACAAACGTAAATCATTACAAATTTTAGTGATTTTAACTGCAGTTCTTTTTAAAGTACCCATGATTTGAACATACGCACCTGTATCAACTGTCGCTTCAATTAAATCTGGAGACAATGTTAGAGGAATACCTACTTCTTTCACTAAATAATCCACACAAATTTCTGGATAACCTTCTGGAGCATTTACTTTAGTTCCAATAGCAGTAGCTCCCATATTAATTTCTAACAATAAACTTTGCGCCTCTTTTAATCTCTTAATATCTTCTCCAATTGTAGTTGCATAGGCATGAAACTCTTGCCCCAAAGTCATAGGAACTGCATCTTGCAATTGTGTACGTCCCATTTTTAATACATTTTTAAACTCTACTCCTTTTTCAGAAAAAGCAACTTCTAAACCGCTTAAAATAGCAATAAAGTGGTCCATCTTTAGATAAAGTGCAATTCTAAATGCTGATGGATAAGCATCGTTCGTTGACTGAGAACAGTTTACATGATTATTTGGATGTAGGAAATCATACTCTCCTTTTTTATGACCTAAATATTCCAGACCAATGTTTGCGATTACTTCGTTTGCATTCATGTTTACTGAAGTTCCAGCTCCACCTTGAATCAAATCACTGACAAATTCCTGATCAAATTTACCTGCAATAAGCTGGTCACTTCCATAACAAATTGCTTCGGTAATTTTTGCATCTAAAACTCCACAATCTTTATTTGCTAATGCAGCAGCTTTTTTTACATATCCTAAAGCTTTTATAAATAAGGGCTCTTTTGAAATTGAGATACCTGTAATATTAAAATTTTCTACGGCTCTAAAAGTCTGAATACCGTAATATAAATGATTCGGAATTTCTAATTCACCTAAAAAATCATGTTCTTTTCTTGTAGTTTTCATAATAAAATTAATTTCTAATTATCTAATAAATTGTTATAAGTATTTCTAAATACTTTATCGAAAGGATTATTACTAAATTCTGCAAAGCTTGCAAGCATATTTACTGAGGAGTAATCATTATTCTGATGTAAATGTGCGCTTGCTATGATGGTAAAAGGATGATAATTATCATAACGATTCAGTTTATTTAAAAAAAAATAATTGCAAATTTTATTTGAACGTATTAGTGACCTGTTTGTTTTTGTAATTGTAGTTACTCTCATTAGGTTTGTACCATCTATACCATAAGCTAAGATGCCTTGGGCAACTGCTGATTCCAATTATAAGAAGCAACTGTTTGCAAAAATAACTTTAAACAAGTGTAAGATTTATGCTATAATCTATTTTACAGGTTTCAAGTACGGATTCAAAAACCTGAAATTTTATGCGATACTTTCGTATTGCAAAAAATCCCCTTTAGATTCTAAGTATGATTTAAGATATGGAGTCTATCGCATTTTTTTATTAAAACATGATTAAATTGGCAATAGTATAAAGTTTTTCAGCTAAAGAAGAAACGCCTTAAATATAGTATTTTAAGACTAAATACAATTCTTAGATACGATAAGATCCTCCAAGCAGTTTTTACATATTATCTGATGAAATATTCACTACTCGCCTATACTTTCTCTTCAATAACACCAGATTAAACCTGACCCTGTCATATATCAATCCTAATAACAAAGCTGCTACTCCGATAAACAATACATGTAATCCAATATTAGAATAAAAAACTCCACCAATAATTCCTCCAATAAAAAAGAAACTGATGATAGTGCCTCGCAATTTTATTGAAATAAATAACTTTTTTCTAAAGCTCCGTTCCCGATAAAAAAACAATTGGGACAATTCAATTCCTAGATCAGTAAAAAGTCCTGTTAAATGGGTTGTTCGAACTGTTGCATTAGAAATTTTTGTTACGAGTGAATTTTGTAAACCCATTGCAAAAAGTAAAATATAGGCTATAAAGTCGGGATTTCCATTAATTAAATTTTTTCCAAAAATAGCAACCCAAAATAAAATAATACTTTCAATTGCTGTTGGAACGATATAACTGTATTTTTCATTTCTTCGTAAAAGAAATTCTACAAGTAAACTGGAAAAAAAAGATCCGAGGAAAAAGAAGAATATATATAAAAAATATGTAAGTCCTTGTTTGAAATTAAGCTTAAAAACTTCGTCTACAAAAAAAGCAAAATGCCCCGTTACATTTGTAGTTAACTTTTGAACTGCCAAGAATCCAGCCACATTCACTAGTCCTGCCACAAAGGATAATAGAGAAGCTATTTTAAGATTATGTCTTAAATTCCTTTTGGTTCCCTGATGTTTGAACATGGTATAGATTTAAGTTTGGATAATCTCATTTTTTGAAATCAATCAATTATCTAGAATAGATTTTTTGTAATGAAACCTTCTAATGTTTGCAAATTTGGGAGGCTCACTATAAGTTAATAGGTTAAAAGTTGGCTATATAAACCAAGTGTTTAAAGTTAATCAGCTGTATCTTGCGGCCTTCCATCCAAATAAGATTCTCTTCTTTAAAATCATGAAGAACCCGTGCCAATGTTTCATTTACCGTACCTACCATATTTGCCAAATCTCCTCGAGAAAGCGTAATAAAAACATCTTTTTCATCATCGCTCATTTTATATTTATCATGTAAGATTAGCAAACTAAGAGCTACCCGTTCTCTTACTGTTCGCTGGGATAAGACAGCCATCAAATTTGCCATCACACTAAATTCATGACTTAGGCATTTTAAAAGTAATCGTGAAAATACTGCAGACTTATCAAGAACATCGAAAAAATCATCCTTTGAGATAAATGAAATTATTGCATTTTCTATAACCACAGTAGTATCTCCGTAAGATTCTTCACTTAGAATAGCAGAGTAACCAAAAAATTCTCCAGAGTTGTAGATGTATATAATTTGCTCTCTCCATCATTATCTACTTTGTATTTTTTTACTTTCCCAAATTCTACAAAAAAAATACCTGTTGGTAAGGTTCCTTCAGTAAAAACAGCTTCATTTTTACGATACTTTTTACTTTGCATTACTTTTTCGAGCATTTCCTTGTCACCCTTAGGAAGCTCATTTAAAAGATATTGATTATTGAAGATGAATTTTGAAATCATAATTAATTCCAAAGTTACGCTATTTTTCCTCTTCGCTTTTCATTCTTGATTTTAATCAAGTTTTAGCCTATTCTTAGTCATTTTTATGTCTTTCTTGCCAACGTATTTTTACATCAGCAATGAACCTTTATTGCAATATTAAATTATGAAAAATACAGAACAACTAAAGAATATTGGTATCAAATCAAATAAAGAAAACTTCTGGAATTTATCTGAGCTTAAATTAATAACGCATACTGCAAAGAAAAAACAAGGGGTTATAACTAGTTCAGGAGCATTAGCCTGTGATACAGGCGAATTTACCGGTCGCTCTCCTAAGGATAAATATATTGTAAAGGACGAAAAAACTAAAGATTCCGTTTGGTGGGGGGAAGTAAATCATCCGTTTTTGCCAGAAGATTTTGACAAACTGTACAATCGTGTTACAGCTCATCTCTCTAATAGAGCCATTTATGTTAAAGATGTTTATGCATGTGCTAAAAAAGAATATCAATTAAATATAAAAGTGATTACTGATAATCCTTGGCAAAGTCTGTTTGTTAATAATCTTTTTTTAAGACCTACAGCAAAAGAACTGAAAACTTTCCAACACGAATGGTTGATACTAGTTGCTCCCGAATTTAAAGCAGATCCTAAAATTGATAAGACCAGACAACATAATTTTACTATTATAAACTTCACAAAAAAAGTGATTCTTATTGGAGGCAGTGCATATACAGGCGAGATTAAAAAGGGAATTTTTACGGTTCTAAATTACATTCTTCCTCACGAAAAAAACGCACTATCAATGCATTGTTCTGCCAATATTGGCAAAGATGGTGATACTTCTGTATTTTTTGGTTTGTCTGGTACTGGCAAAACAACCCTATCTGCAGATCCATTAAGAAAATTAATCGGTGACGATGAACATGGATGGGATAATGTAAGTGTTTTTAATTTTGAAGGTGGCTGCTATGCTAAATGCGTGAACCTAAGTAAAGAAAAAGAACCTCAAATTTTTTCAGCAGTGCGTTTCGGGACTCTACTTGAGAATGTACGATTCTTTGAAGGAAGTGATATCGTTGATTATGATAATATTTCAGTCACTGAAAATACCAGGGCAGCCTATCCAATTCATTTTATTGATAACGCCATGAATCCCTCTATTGGTGGCATCCCAAAAAATATTTTCTTTCTTACTTGTGATGCTTTTGGAGTATTACCTCCTATTTCAAAACTAACTGTCGGGCAAGCAATGTATCACTTTATTTCAGGTTATACTGCCAAGGTAGCAGGAACCGAAGCGGGGGTTACTGAACCACAAACTACATTTTCGGCTTGTTTTGGAAAACCTTTTTTACCCCTACACCCAACTAAATATGCTGAATTATTAGGAAAAAAACTCAAAGAAAACAATGTTACTGTTTGGCTCATCAACACAGGATGGTCGGCTGGTGCTTATGGAGTTGGAGAACGAATTAAACTTTCTTATACTAGAGCTATGATAACTGCTGTTCTTGAAGGTAAACTGGATAAAGCTGACTATCTACAGCATCCTATATTTAAATTACAAATGCCTTCACAATGTGAGGGTGTACCATCGGAAATATTGAACCCAAAGAATACCTGGCATAATAAATCTGCCTATGATACAAAGGCACAAAATCTTGCTGCGCAATTTATACAGAACTTTAAAGCTTTTGAATCGTATGCCAACCAGGAGATAATGGGTGGTGCACCAACTATTATATAATATAAAAAGGATCTTAGCATCATCACCTTATCTGCAATACTACAATGCCCTGAATGTTCCTCTAAATACAGAAAGAAATATAACACTTCTAAAGCAAAATTTTAACAACAAATAAGTGTTCGCTATAAATCCTTAAAAAACTACAATTATTAAAACTCCATTCATTTAAAAATACTCATTACTATGTTTATTCCTAGAAGTTTGCATTACACCAAAAACCATTTGTGGTTGAGGAAAATTGGACTGTATGATTTTTATATTGGTATAACTGATTTTGCTCAAAAAGAAATTGGAAAAATTGATGTTGTTGAAATAGAACTATCAAGTAATACCATTAAAAAAGAGAAAATATGGGGTCGCATTTATGGAACAAATCAAACTTTTGAACTTAGAGCTCCTTGTCAATGTATCGTTTCAGTAATAACAACCATTATAGATAAAGATGCCTCTAAAATCAATAGTGATCCATACAACTATTGGCTCATACGAGTTTCGTTCGATTACTCCACTAACCTGTTTCTGAGTAGTCAGGAATACATAGAACTAATTCAATGATTTTTAAATTCCTCAGATTAAATATAGATATTAAAGACAGTGCGTTTAATGCGCTGTATCCAGCTCATATAAAAAGACTTTCTGCCAGTCAATGGACCCCAGTAGCAATAGCAAAAATGGCTGCGGATTATTTGGCAAATAAACCCAATAAACGGGTACTTGATATTGGTTCTGGAGCCGGGAAATTTTGTTTGATTGGGGCCGCTACCACTAACGGAAGGTTTTATGGAGTTGAACAGAGAAAACCGTTAGTAGTATTATCAAAAAAAATTGCAGCAAAACATCATATAGAAAATGTGGAATTTATCCATTCTAATATAACCCAAATTTCATTTACAGAATATGATTCTTTTTATTTTTATAATTCTTTTTTTGAAAATATTAGTACACTAAATCCAATTGACAATTCCATACCTGTAGCTAAGAGTTTGTACTACTTATATTCTGATTATGTGAAAACCCAACTCGAGAAAGTCCCTTTAGGTACGAGACTTGTTACTTACTATAGTTTATGGGATGAAATTCCAGAAAGTTTCGACTTAGAATACACAGCCTTATGTGGAATACTTAACTTTTGGATAAAAAAATAATCCCTATGAAAGATAATATTTCCTTGCAAAAAATTAAAGAAGCATTGCTCCTAAAAGGAGTTTTAAAATTAAAAATAATTGGATTAACCAAAGTTACCTCTGAAAATATTCTCTCTAATGAATTATACCGATTGTACTTTATCAGATTTCTTGAAGACAAAACAATTTTTAGAACTGATCTGGAAATTCAAGCTATAATTGAATTTAAAAAAAGCTTATCCCTAAAGGAATGATTCTTTTGCGATTGATACCAACTGCTGTATATACTCTCGAGGATGTTGAAAAAACTATAACAGTGTTTAAAAAGATCTAAACTAATCCTCAATACAGTACTATATAAACTGCTGGAAAAAGCAATAGTTTAAATCTTAAATTCCATTTGATTAAATTAATAGCGGCTCGTAAGATTGTATTCTCTTTTCAGAGAATAACTTGAAAATAGAAATTAAATAATCTATTTAACTAGGTAAGTCTTCTAACTATCTATTTAAAAAACGGAGAAACTTTAAAGATAACCATAAAATTCTCCGTTTTATTTTTATTTTAATTTCTAAATATTTGCTTACCATCATACTTTGTTATTTTTGATTACTACACAAACGGTAATACATTCTATTTGATCTACTGTTTTAATCAATCGTTTTTTTACAATCTTTCAAATTTTCATCTTGTGTAACTTACCCGCTAAATCTTGATTCTTAAATAGTACCATCTCTTTTGCCTCCTTGAACATAATTAATAGTTAAATGGATTAAAATAGCTCTGGATATTCGCATTATTGGGATTTGCAGTAAAAAGCATAAAATCACCAGGATTGGTAGCAACATTTTAAAAGGAATATCATAGTTCTCATTTAAATATAATCCCAAAAATAATAAGGGTACAAAAACAATCAATACTATTGGATAACTAATCCACAAAGCAGCAGAATAAAAGCCTGGTTCAATTTTAAAATCCTGATTACAGTGTGGACAGTTTTGTGGCATGTCAAGAATTCTATTAAATACAAAAAGTCCAGAGTTGGTAAATAAATTCCCCTTATAACATCTGGGGCACTTGAGTTTAAAGATATTATATAGTTTTATTCTTGTGTCCATCGACTTTCTTCATATTATCCACAACAGCTTGACCAAATTCTGAGCACTTAAGTAAGGTAGCACCTTGCATCAAACGCTCAAAATCATAAGTAACTGTTTTTTTATTTATAGCTCCTTTAATCCCTTTTAGGATGAGATCTGCCGCTTCTTGCCAACCAAGGTATTCCAACATCATTACTCCAGAAAGAATTTCAGAGGAAGGATTTACTTTGTCCAAATCTTTATATTTAGGAGCAGTTCCATGTGTAGCTTCAAATATCGAAACTCCAGTTGTGTAATTAATATTTGCCCCTCGTGCAATTCCAATCCCACCTACTATTGCTGCCAAAGCATCCGAAATATAATCTCCGTTAAGATTTAGTGTGGCAATCACATCATATTGCTCGGGTCTTAATATGATTTGTTGCAAAAAAGCATCGGCTATTACATCTTTTACAATCACTTTATTACCATACTTTTCAATAACTTGCCAAGGTCCTCCTTCATAATCTTTGGCTCCAAATTCATCTTTTGCCAATTGATACCCCCACTCTTTAAATTTACCTTCAGTAAATTTCATGATGTTCCCTTTGTGTACTATCGTTACAGAACTTTTTTTATTTTCTACGGCATATTTAAGAGCAGCTCTAATAAGTCGTTCAGACCCTTCTTTTGAAACTGGTTTTATTCCTATCGAAACTGTGTTTGGAAATCGAATGGCCTTAACTCCCATCTCTTTAATCAAAAAATCCTTAACCATATTTAATTCTGGCGTACCTGCCATCCATTCAATGCCTGCATAAATATCTTCTGTATTTTCTCTAAAAATAATCATATCCACTTTTTCAGGTGCTTTTACTGGAGAAGGAACACCAGTATACCACTTTACAGGTCTCACACATGCATATAAGTCAAGTTTTTGTCGTAACGCAACATTAAGAGATCGCATGCCTCCACCAACTGGTGTGGTTAACGGACCTTTTATGGCCACCAAAAACTCCTTAATATCCTCAATTGTTGCTTCAGGCAACCAATTTCCGGTTTTTTCAAAAGCTTTTTCTCCTGCATAAACTTCTTTCCATTGAATTTTTCTCTTACCATCGTAAGCTTTCTGTACCGCTGCATCAAAAACTAGTTTTGAAGCTTTCCAAATATCCGACCCTATACCATCTCCTTCAATGAAAGGAATTATAGGATGGGAAGGAACAACTAATCTTCCGTTTTGAATACTTATTTTATTTTCATTTATCATTTTGCAAATTTTTTGAAAAAAGTTCAATGCAGACTTTCTTTGATTTAACTTTATTTTCGTTATTTCACCTCCTGTATTTTCTTCTTTTCTTTTCAGAAAGAAGAAATCTAACAGTTACGCAAATATATAACATTTGTTATATATTTTATTAATTAATGTTATATTTGTTTTATGAAAGATTTCTTTTTCAAATTTGATTTCCAAAGTAATCTGCTTTTTGAAAACCTGACTGAGTCAGAAAAACAAGCAGTTAAAAATGTTATGGAACCCCTTAACGTAAAAAAAGGAAGCATGCTTTTTTACGAAGGAGGTATTCCTACTGGAATCTATCAAATAAAGAGTGGTAAGGCTAAAAAATTTAAACGTGGTTTTACTGGTGATGAACAAATATTTTATATTTACACATCTGATGATGTACTGGGATATCACGCCTTGCTTGGACAAGAAAGATATCAGGATTCCTGTGAAGCACTCGAAGATTTAAAAGTAAATTTTATAGCTAAGGAAGATTTTTTAAAATTACTCCAAGAAATCCCTACTTTACAACAAAAGGTTATTAAGAATATTAGTCATGAATTTGGAGTTCTGGCAAACATTATTACAGTATTGGCACAAAAGAATCAAAATGCGCGATTGGCACTATTTTTACTATTGTTGGAAAATAGATTCAATCGAAATTCACTAACTGTCAAAGGTATTGACTTAACACGTGATGACTTAGCCAATCTTATTGGGACATCACAAGAAAGTCTGGGTAGAAGCCTCAAACAATTTAAAGAACAGGGCGCTATTATTATAGATAAAAGAAATATCTATATAAAAGACAGAGGGCAATTAGAACAATTACTACAAGTAAAAATTGAGTAATTCAGATAACTATTAAAGCTTTTTTATTCTAAATTATAATGATCATCATTTTTCATATTAAACTTCAACGTACATTACAAACTGATAAATTATTCCCAAACCAATCACTTATACACTCTTAAAGAATTAAGAACAAGTTCTTATCAAAAATACAGTCCAAATTTCTATTAAAAAATCTTAAAACCAAACTTAAGATAGAAGCCAAAAGCTATTAAATAAATTATAGCTTAACTTTAATTGTGCTTTTTTTTAAGCTAGTACTAAAAGAAATAATTGATAGCGCATTTACAAATGACTATTTTTTAAGTCTATAAAAACCCATAACTGTCAGATATAAAAGTATAGATTCTAGAATCTACTCCTACTAATTACACAAAACATCAAATAAAAATGGCTACTTTGAGTTTTGTGGCAGAACCGTAGCATAGGGTATTTTCAAAACAAGACACCTAATAAAATCAAGGTCTAAGAAGCCTAATTTTGAATCGTTAAACCTGCATCAAAATACAAAAAACTTCTTTTTCTATCAAATACATTTTATACATTTGTTTCAACTACTGGGCAAATATCTTCTTCTAAAAAATGTATTTCAAATTATCTAATACCTTTCCAACTCTATCAAAGAATTTCATTCAGACTAAGACAATAATCTTGAAAAAGCTTTACAGCAAATACCATTAAAAGAATTATTAAATAAAAACGGAAATGAACATCGAGTGCATATTGCTATATATTTTGCATTACTATAATTCAGAACAGATAAGGATTTTATCAATCCTACTTGAAAACATAGCTACAAAATCATGAAAATCACTATAATTTCTTCTTCTAAAACTTTCTCCGAATGTACGCATCAACTAAATTAATATGGGTATATTAAGTTCGTACCAACTCTTAATAGAAAACAAAAGGATACCATTTATTTTCTCTCTTGGGAGTCTAAAACAAAAATAAGTATGGAACAATATGCAAATACTAAAGAAGCAATGGGGATTTTAGGCATAAGAAGTCAAACCATTATTGGAAAATATGAAACAGACGAGAAGATTAAAGTGTATAGATCCTTCAATAACAAAAAAAGATATAAAGTAAGTGAATTACTAAAAATTCAGTCTAAAAAATAGTTGTGAAGCTATCTTTTTTTTGTTTGACACAAAAAGCTATCTTTGCGCCGTCTGTATTTTCCTCTACTTAAAATTAGAGACCCAATTAGAGACCTCTTTGTTTTTTAAAAACGTAAAAGCTTTATTTTAAGCATATTAATATAATGAATTATCTATCAGTCGAAAATATATCCAAGTCATTTGGTGAAAGAACCTTGTTTGACAACATCTCTTTTGGAATCAATAAGGACCAAAAAATTGCTTTCATTGCCAAAAATGGCTCTGGAAAAACAACTATTATGAGTATTATCAATGGTTTAGAAGAACCAGATACAGGTCAAGTAGTTTTAAGAAAAGGAATCAGAATGGCTTTTCTTTCGCAGAATAATAACTTACAAGAGGAACTTACTATCGAAGAAAGCATATTTGCTTCTGATAATGAAACTCTAAAAGTTATTGAAGCCTACGAAAAAGCATTAGAAAATCCTGAAGATGAAGAAGCATATCAAAAAGCTTTTGACGGAATGGATCAACACAATGCTTGGGATTTCGAAACACAATACAAGCAAATTCTATTTAAACTAAAACTAGAAAACTTTAAACTAAAAGTAAAAAGTCTTTCTGGAGGTCAGAAAAAACGTTTATCATTAGCAATTATACTTATTAACCGTCCTGATTTATTAATTCTGGATGAGCCTACCAATCACTTAGATCTTGAAATGATCGAATGGTTAGAGAGTTATTTTGCTAAAGAAAATATTACCCTTTTCATGGTAACACACGACCGTTTCTTCTTGGAGCGTGTTTGTAATGAAATCATAGAATTAGACAACGGTAAATTATATCAATACAAAGGAAATTACTCATATTACTTAGAGAAAAAAGAAGAGCGAATTGCTTCTGAAAACTCAAGTGTAGATAAAGCACAAAACTTATTCGTAAAAGAATTAGAATGGATGCGTCGCCAGCCAAAAGCGAGAACAACAAAATCTAAATCTCGTCAGGATGACTTTTATGTAATTAAAGAAAAAGCACAAAGTCGCCGTCGCGAAAATAAAGTCGAGCTTGAAATTAATATGGAACGTATGGGAAGCAAGATTATTGAGCTTCACAAAATTTCTAAAAAATTCAAGGATCACGTTATCTTAGATAATTTCAGTTTTGATTTTCAACGCGGAGAACGTATCGGGATTATTGGTAAAAATGGAACTGGAAAATCAACTTTCCTTAATTTATTAACGGGGACACTTCCTCTAGATTCAGGAAAAGTCGTTGTTGGAGAAACAATAAAAATAGGATATTATACTCAAAGCGGGATCAATCCAAAACCAGGACAACGCGTAATTGATGTTATCAAAGAATATGGAGAATATATTCCGTTGATGAAAGGAAAGATTATTTCGGCTTCACAATTATTAGAGCGTTTCCTTTTTGACGCCAAAAAACAATACGATTTTGTAGATAGATTAAGTGGTGGAGAATTAAAACGTTTATATTTATGTACCGTTTTAATTCGAGATCCTAACTTCCTTATCCTGATGAGCCTACAAACGATTTAGATATTGTAACATTAAACGTTCTTGAGAGTTTCCTTTTGGATTATCCAGGATGTTTATTAGTAGTTTCTCACGATAGATACTTTATGGATAAAATTGTGGATCACTTATTCATTTTTAGAGGACAAGGTGTCGTTGAGGATTTTCCTGGAAACTACTCCGATTTTAGAGCATATGAAGATAGTGCCGATGTAGCTCAAAAAGAAGAAAACAAAGCAGAAAAGAAAGATTGGAAACAAAACAATCCAACTGGAAACCTAACTTTCAATGAGCAAAAAGAATATCAAAAACTAGAAAGAGAAATCAAAGATTTAGAGATAGATAAAACTAAAATTGAGCAATTATTCTCTGACGGAAAAGTAGCCGATGCCGACATTGAGAAAAAAGCCAATGAGTTGCA
Organism: Flavobacterium sp. TC780; assembly: GCF_056783245.1. Lineage (NCBI taxonomy): Bacteria > Pseudomonadati > Bacteroidota > Flavobacteriia > Flavobacteriales > Flavobacteriaceae > Flavobacterium > Flavobacterium sp. TC780. The sequence goes on from NZ_JBXBAV010000161.1 coordinate 19,203, forward strand.
AAATATCATTAACAAAATAGATCAAAAAGAAGAACGCTGGTTTGAACTTTCTGCTAAGATTGAAGGGTAGATTCAGTTAACTCCGAAGTCGAATAAAACAAGATTTTATATTATATACTACCTCAATATTTTTAGCAAAAACACTAAAAATATTGAGGTTCTTTATTGGCTTAAAGCCAATAAAAAATTAACAAGAAATAATGTTAAAACAAAAGTCATTTTAATTATTTACAATAGTAAATTCCTATTTTAGCACAAGCAAAAAGAAAAACTAATATCTTAAATAATAGAGAACAACACTTTATAATATAAAATGGAATCAAAAAATAAGGTCTTAAAACTAAGCATAATTATAGGTTTTGCAATAGCAGTTATTGTTGTGCTCTTTTTTTTAATCAAAAATGATTCTCCTAAAAAAATCATCTCAAATATAACGCAACCAAGCACTCCCAAAGAAATAGCTGTAACTTCTGAAGAAATATCCGAAACCGAATTAAATCTCTTTTTTCAAGTCTTCATAAAAGCATTTAATAGTAATAATGAAAAAGAGATAAACAAGTTCATTGATAAAAAAGATGGTTTAGTCGAATTTCTTTATGACGGACCATATCCTATAATAATTTTTACAACTAAAATGGATTACATAGAATGGTTTGAATCTAAAATCCATACAAACATTTTTCCCGAAAAATTCCCAACATATTTAGGAGATACCCAATTTGAGAAAACAGGATTTTTTTATGAAAAATATGAAAATAAATTCAAACTTTCCGATTTTGACAATGGTTATGTAAACCTTTCGGATAGCGTTTTCAAATCCCATAATGCTTTAGAAAAAAACTGTAATTACAGAGCATTAGCCATGGATGTTAGAGGAAACCGAATTTACAATTTCTATTTTGCGATTACAAAAGAGAAAAAAAACCTCGTAGGATTATCTTATGACTATACAGACGACGCTGCTTATAGTGACCCGAAAACAGATTTCATTTCTTTTGATTCCAAAAAAGATATCGAAAACTACATTACAAAACATCAAAAATTTTGTGATTCTGGAAATGAATCATACCTGGATTTTAACAAAAAAGAATTTACCTACTGGGACTTTAAAGATAAGCCCTTCGTATTTAAAAATTATGAAATTGGAGATATAGAAATACAATCTAAAAAATTAAAAACTCGAAAAATCATTTTCCATAATGCAGATGCAAATGAAGAATACAATAATGACTTCACAATGACATTGTCCAACAAAGGAACATTTTTAGTTATGCCTATGGGAGCCAGACCTTCTTATGAATATATCATTTGTAATAAGTCAAAAAAAATAAAAGACTAAAATTATACTATATTTACGCCTTTAAAAAATCACTTTACATGAAACACTTTATACCTGCACTATTAGCTTTAACACTTTTTATTTCTTGTGCTAAAAACAAAAAAACCGAAAATACTGATGTTGCTGTTGACAATGTTGCCAAAAATGAGCAACAAATCAAAGATTATGTAGCTAAAAATAAATTAGACGCTCATAGAACTGAATCTGGTTTGTATTATGTAATTAACGAACCAGGAACTGGAGCGCAGCCAACCCCAACCTCTAACGTAACGGTAGCCTACAAAGGTTCTTTTATCGATGGAAAAGTATTTGATGAAAGTAGTGACGGAATTTCTTTTGGCTTAGACCAAGTTATAAAAGGATGGACAGAAGGTATTCCTTATATTTAAAACTGGAGGCACTGGTATTCTTTTAGTTCCTGCTCATTTAGGATATGGAGATAATGATTACAATACCATTCCTGAGGTTCGGTACTTGTTTTTGAGATTAAATTAATTTCTATAAACTAAACTACTGCCTCACTGTTTATTTATTAAACCTTGAAAAGAATACTAAAAGTCTAACTTTAATTAAATAACAAAACCACAACAAAAATCTAATTCTGTTGTGGTTTTATTTTATAAAATAACTATTCTAAAAAACACAAAATGAGCTTTAAAATACAACCTTATAATGATAAATTTAAAGAACAGGTTATTCTTGTCTGGGAAAATTCTGTTCGTGCCACACATGATTTCCTTGTTACATCTGACATTGATTATTATAAAAAAATCGTATCGTCTATCGATTTTAACTCTTTTCCCGTTTTTTGCCTGACAGAAGCTGATACGGTTCTTGGTTTTATTGGTATTGCAGAGAATAAAATAGAAATGTTATTCTTAGCTCCAGAGTATATAGGAAAAGGACTTGGCAAAACATTGATAAATTTTGCCATCAATGAGCTCGGTGTTAACAAAGTTGATGTTAATGAACAAAATCATAATGCGGTTAATTTTTACTCCAAATTTGGTTTTACACCATACGACAGAACCGATAAAGATGATGAAGGAAAGGATTATCCAATTTTAAAAATGAAACTGGATATCAAGAAATAACTAATTGTAATTTAGACAGTATTATTTATCCAAACAAAAAAAGCCACAACAAAATTTAATTCTGTTGTGGCTTTTTTCATTATGAGGTAAAAAAACTGAAACTGTAACCGAGACTGAAAACTAATTCTACCAAGGAATCGGGTTATAGTCTTTCAAGAATTTACCACACCAATGCTTTCCTGTATTAATTCCGTCGAACAAAGGATCCATAACTCTTGCAGCACCATCTACAATATCTAATGGTGGCTGAAAATCTTCTAATTCTTGTTTCTTTTTGGCCAATTCAGCAGGATCTTCATCGGTTACCCAGCCCGTATCAACAGCATTCATAAAAATTCCATGTTTTGCTAATGTTCCCGATGAAGTATGCGTTAACATATTCAAGGCAGCTTTCGCCATATTGGTATGTGGGTGACGGTCTTCTTTAAAAAAGCGATGAAACTTCCCTTCCATTGCCGAAACATTTATAATGTGTTTTTGTCCTGTGTTGTCTTTCTTCATTACTTCAGAAAGGCGGTTGCATAAAACAAAAGGCGCTACCGAATTTACTAATTGAACCTCAATCATCTCAGTTGTTTCTATTTGTCCCAATCTTAAACGCCAACTATTTGTTTTACGTAAATCAACCTGTTGTAAATCGGCATCGAGTTCCCCTTCTGGAAAAACCTCATTTGCTACAAGGGCATTATCAAAAGAATAAGGAATCTGAGATAATTTAGCCGAAGCACGCAATCCTATTCCTGGCTCTGGTCCATGCCAGGTTACAGGCATATTCTGATTAGAAGAAACTCCTGATGTTAATACTTTTAGCTCATCCAAACAATTGGTATGATCAAGCAATAATTCTTGTGCTTGTTTAGGTAAAGAACTTATAGCAAGCTCTTCGTTTTCCATTAAATGGGTATAAAATCCCGCTGGACGTCTTACGGTTTGCGCAGCATTATTGATAAGAATATCTAATCGTTCGTACTTTTGCTCAATAAAATTGCAAAAAATCTCCACACTAGGAATATGTCGTAAATCTAATCCGTGAATTTTTAAGCGATGCCCCCATTCCATAAAATCTTCTTCTTTAGAAAATCGCAATGCAGAATCAACAGGGAAACGAGTTGTTGCAATAACAGTTGCTCCACCACGCAAAAGCATCAAAGTAATATGATACCCAATCTTTAAACGAGAACCAGTTATAACAGCAACTTGTCCTTTTACATCAGCCGTTTGAAAACGTTTGGCATAATTAAAATCCCCACAATCAGTACACATTGTATCATAAAAGTGATGCATTTTGGTAAAACCTGTTTTACATACGTAACAATTTCTAGGTGTTTCTAACTCCAATTGTTCTTTGTGAGCAAGATCATTATAAGCCAATAACTTTGGTGCAACAAATATACTTGCTTCACGAGCATATCGAATTTCAGTTTCTTTACGAGCCGTTTTATCCTTCTTTTCCTTTTTACGCTTAACAGCTTCCTTACCATCCTTAATTCTTCGAGAAAACTCATCTCTATCTGGTCTGGAGAACATACCCGCTTCTTTAAGCAGAGCAATTCTTTGCTCTCTGGGAATATCAAATATTTGATCTGTATCGGTATTTAATTGTGCCAAAACAGCAATACATCGGTCTATTTCTTCCGAAGTTATTGTATTCTTAATTTCTATTTCTTCCTTCGTCATCATAAAAAATGCATATTATTAGCTCAATTTTAAAAGCCCGCAAATATAGCTTTTTTAGAGTCTGAAAGTCGAAAGTAGTAAAGTCATAAAGCATAAGAGATTAAAGATTTCTGATTTGATATTGGCAAATAATTCAGATTGTCTATTTTTCGAGATTTCACTCATCAGAGATCAAAACCTTAAATCATTCTATCAACTTCTTCTTAATTAAGAGACCTTCAACTTTCAAACTTTACGACTCTCGACTATTCTTAGTATCTTCGCGCCTACTTTGTAAAAGTCATTATGTTATTTCAAATAAAATCATATCTCAAATTCCTTTGGAAATCTAAAAACGAACACGCAGTACACTCTCCTTTTGTGTTTAATTTACTAACGAAATGTTTTTATGATAAGAAAGCAAAACCAGAATATGCCATTTTAAATGCTTATCGAAAATCATTTTCACAAAACAAAAACACAATCGAAGTAACTGATTTTGGTGCAGGATCTAGAGTTTTTAAAAGTAATACCAGACAAATTTCTAAGATTACCAAAACAGCTGGAATTTCACCTAAAAGAACTAAATTACTATTCCGAATTACAGCTTACTTTAAACCTAATTCTATTCTAGAAATCGGAACATCATTAGGATTAGCCACTTCTGCCCTAGCCTTGGGAAACCCAAAAGCTACAGTTACAACACTCGAAGGTTGCCCAGAAACAGCAAGACAAGCTCAATTACAATTACAAAATTTTAATTGTGCTAATGTAGAATCGATTGTTACAGAATTTGAAAGTTACTTTAAAAGTCTCCAATTGGGACTAAAAACTGAAACTAAAAACTATGATCTCATTTACTTTGATGGAAATCATTCTAAAAAAGCAACTTTAGATTATTTTGAGCTTTTACTTTCCACAATTTCTAATGATACTGTTTGGATCTTTGATGATATTCATTGGTCTCCAGAAATGGAAGAAGCCTGGAAAATAATAAAAAAACACCCCAAAGTAAAAGTTACCATCGATACATACCAATGGGGATTTGTGTTTTTTAGATATGAACAAGAAAAAGAACATTTTATAATTAGGGTATAAAAAAATGACAGCCATTACTGACTGTCATTTCTGCTCAAAATTCAAAATTTAACCTAATATAAAATACTTAATTAACTTACTTTTTTGCATCAGCAGTTTCTTCTGATTTTGCTCCCATTCTATTTAAGGTATACATTGGTGCAAATTTCAATTTCAACCCAGCAATTTTTCTATTATCTTCAGACGTAAGTCCTTCTTTTTCAACCGTATTTTTACGACTATCAAGAGCCTCATACATCATTTTTATTTCATCCCAATCTCTTGAGAATAACTGTCTTTGTTGTTTTCGACAGTATGTACAAATTGTTGATACACACTATGAATATTTTTGGCATTCACCCAATCAAAATTCATATCATTCCCTAATTTGCCTTCCCCAAATAACGCATCTCGTCTTTTTTGCTTTGCATCTGGAACTGGCGCTGTAAGGGCAGTAAGTTCAGCCTTAAAAGCTTCATATTTTGATTTACTAGCTTCTATTCTTTCTTGATCTTTTCCATTTTCTTTAATGTCAGCCAAAGCCATTTCTGCTTTTTCTGCTCGTGCTGCATATTCATTCTCAATTGTGTTCCAATTGGTTTTAGCATCTTCTGCAGTCACATTTTTTATTGAATCTACATATACAACGTAGGAGTCAATAGTTTTTTCAGCTTGCGCTGCTTTTTCATCTTTACATGAAGTAAATCCCATGGCAACAAATGCTAGTCCGAATAATAATTGTGTATTTTTCATAATTCTGATTTGTTAATATTATTCATCAAATATAATGTAATTTTTGAATAAAAATCAATATTTCTTAAAATATTATGATTTCTATTAAATTAAAATTATAAAAATTAACCAAATATGATAATTATGTAAATTAAAAAAGTAATTATATAAGACACTTTATCTGTTTTGCAGTTTGCGCCTTAAAAAACAATCTTACTACCTTGCAAACAATACATAAGTGTAACAAAAATGTATTTTAAACTACTTATGATTAATTCAAAAGTGTTTTGTACTTTTTAAAATCTAAAAAGTAAATCAACAATCATAAACTCCAATGGCAAATCCATTAATTAAAATAACCAATATTAAACGAAATTTTGTGCTTGGAAACGAAATTGTTTAGTGCTTGGCAAGCTATCGATTTAGAGATAAATAAAGGAGAATATGTTGCCTTAATGGGACCATCGGGTTCAGGAAAATCAACATTAATGAACTTATTAGGATGCTTAGACACACCTACATCTGGAAGTTATATCTTAAACGGAAAGATGTTAGCCAGATGAAAGATGATGAATTAGCAGGAATTAGAAATAAAGAAATAGGCTTTGTTTTCCAGACATTTAATCTTTTACCAAGAACTACTGCACTAGATAATGTTGCTTTACCAATGATTTAATGCTGGACACTCTAAATCAGAACGAATTGTTCGCGCTACTGAGGTACTGAAACAAGTAAACCTCGAAGACAGAATGGATCACCAGCCCAATCAGCTTTCAGGAGGACAACGACAACGTGTGGCAATTGCAAGAGCATTAGTCAACAAACCATCGATTATTCTGGCTGATGAACCAACTGGAAATTTAGATAGTAAAACCTCTGTCGAAATCATGAAACTATTTAGTGATATTCATGCCAATGGTAATACTGTCATTCTAGTAACACATGAAGAAGACATTGCTGCCTACGCACACCGTGTCATTCGCTTGCGCGATGGCCTTATCGAAAGCGACACAATAACTACAAAACAATTTTAGAGTAAGAATTTTAAAAGTCTCAGGTTTCAAGTTGCAGAAAACTTTCTGCCCCTATTCTAGGAACTTAAATTCTTAATATCTCAAAACCTTAGCATCTTAAAAAAATGAAAGTATATACAAAAACAGGAGACAAAGGAACTCACCGCGCTTTTTGGCGGTACTCGCGTTCCTAAAGACCATATCCGTATCGATAGTTACGGAACCGTTGATGAATTAAACTCTTATATAGGTCTCATACGAGATCAGGAAATAAATGTACACTATAAGAACATTTTAATCGAAATTCAAGATCGATTATTTACTGTAGGCGCAATTCTAGCTACTCAGTAGAAAAAGAAGTCTTAAAAAATGGAGAGTTACGCCTTAAGAATTTAGGTATAGTACCAACTGATATCGAATTACTTGCTGAAAATGAAATTGATGCCATGGAAGAAACGCTACCGCAAATGACGCATTTTGTATTACCTGGAGGCCATCAAACAGTGTCATATTGTCACATTGCGCGTTGCATTTGCCGTCGTGCTGAACGATTGTACAGTCCATTTAAGTCATAATGAGACTGTTCCAGAAATAGCAATACAAGACTTAAACCGACTTTCTCCGACTACCTTTTTGTCTTGGCACGAAAGTTGGGGCCTTCTGACTTAAAAGCGGAGGAAGTTAAATGGATTCCGAGAAAGTAATTCTCTGACAATTTTTAGTATTTACAATGTAAACTGTAACAGAAAATTGAATACTAAAAGGAACGTTCTTAAATTTTACTAAAATAAATCGTTTTTTACTTGTCTTTCTCAGTAAAAAAATTATTTTTGCACAAACTAAATTGACAAAACATGTATTGGACATTAGAATTAGCATCATATTTAAGTGATGCGCCGTGGCCTGCTAACAAAGACGAACTTATAGACTACGCTATTAGAGCAGGAGCTCCATTAGAAGTAGTAGAAAACCTACAGTCAATTGAAGACGAAGGTGAGATATATGAATCAATGGAAGAAATATGGCCGGATTATCCAACAGACGAAGATTATCTTTGGAATGAGGATGAATATTAAAAAGTAACCCCAAAGAAAAAGTCTCAAAAAAGAGGCTTTTTTTTGTTTAAATTTACACATTTAGATAAATTATAGAAATACCAACAGATCATGAGTTTCATTAACAGTATTATTAAAGTCTTTGTAGGTGATAAATCACAAAAAGATGTCAAAGCTTTACAACCTTATTTAAACAAAATTAAAACTTTCGAAACTAGCTTAATGGCTTTGTCTCATGACGAACTGAGGGCTAGGACAGCATTTTTTAAACAAAAGATAAAGGACGCAAGAGCCGAAAAAGATGCGAAAATTGCTTCTCTTAAAACAGAAGTAGAAAGCATTGAAGATATCGACAAAAAGAGAAGACATTTACGAAGCTATAGATACTTTAGAAAAAGAAGCTTACGAAATCTCAGAGAAAACATTATTGGAAATTCTTCCTGAAGCGTTTTCTGTAGTAAAAGAAACAGCACGTCGTTTTAAAGACAATTCTTTTATCGAGGTTACTGCAACTCCAAAAGACCGCGAATTTTCAGGTTCAAAAACTTATGTTACTATTGAAGGTGACAAAGCTACTTGGGCGAACAAATGGAATGCTGCCGGTAAAGAAATTACATGGGACATGATTCATTATGATGTTCAGTTGATTGGAGGAATGGTTTTGCACGAAGGTAAAGTTGCAGAAATGCAAACAGGTGAAGGTAAAACATTAGTTGCTACACTTCCGCTTTACTTAAATGCTTTGACAGGAAACGGAGTTCACTTAGTAACTGTGAATGATTACCTTGCAAAACGTGATAGTACATGGAAAGCGCCTTTATTCGAGTTTCACGGTTTAACTGTTGATTGTATCGATAACCATCAACCAAGTACAGAACAAAGAAAGAAAGCGTATGATGCAGACATTACTTACGGAACAAATAACGAATTCGGATTTGACTACCTAAGAGATAATATGGCGCATTCGCCAAATGACTTGGTACAAAGAAAACACAATTATGCAATTGTCGATGAGGTCGATTCTGTATTAATTGATGATGCAAGAACACCACTTATCATTTCTGGTCCAGTTCCTCAAGGAGACCGTCATGAATTTAATGAATTGAAGCCAAAAATTGAAAACTTAGTAAGTTTACAACGTCAATTGGCAAATGGATTCTTAGCTGAAGCTAAAAAATTAATAAAAGAAGGAAATACTAAAGATGGTGGTTTCTTATTATTAAGAGCTTACAGAAGTTTACCTAGAAATAAAGCTTTAATTAAATTTTTGAGTGAAGAAGGAATTAAACAATTACTTCAGAAAACCGAAAATCAATACATGCAAGACAACAACCGTGAGATGCATAAAGTTGATGAGGCTTTATACTTCGTAATTGAAGAAAAAAACAATCAAGTTGAATTAACTGATAACGGAATCAAATTCCTTTCTGGAGATACTGATGCAGACTTTTTCGTATTACCAGATATCGGAACTGAAATCGCTGCGATTGAAAAACAAAAATTAGACAAAGACGCTGAAGCTGAAGCCAAAGAAAGATTATTCCAAGATTTTGGTGTAAAAAGCGAGCGTATCCACACTTTAACTCAACTGTTAAAAGCATATGCACTTTTTGAAAAAGATGTAGAGTACGTTATCATGGACAACAAGATTATGATTGTCGATGAACAAACAGGTCGTATCATGGATGGTCGCCGTTATTCTGACGGATTACACCAAGCGATTGAGGCTAAAGAAAATGTAAAAATTGAAGCTGCAACTCAAACTTTTGCAACTGTTACATTACAGAACTACTTTAGAATGTACAGCAAACTAGGTGGTATGACTGGTACTGCAGTAACAGAAGCTGGTGAGTTATGGCAAATTTACAAATTAGATGTAGTTGAGATTCCTACGAATCGCCCAATGTCTAGAATAGACAAAGAAGATTATATTTATAAAACTACACGTGAGAAATTCAATGCTGTAATCGAAGATGTAACTGAATTATCTAAAGCAGGAAGACCGGTTTTAATTGGAACAACATCTGTAGAAATCTCTGAGTTATTAAGCCGTATGCTTAAAATGAGAGGTGTAGCACACAATGTATTGAATGCTAAAATGCACAAGCAAGAGGCACAAATTGTAGAAGAAGCAGGAAAACCTGGAGTAGTAACCATTGCAACCAATATGGCTGGTCGTGGTACCGATATTAAATTATCTCCAGAGGTTAAAGCTGCTGGAGGTTTAGCAATTGTTGGTACAGAACGTCACGATTCTCGTCGTGTAGACAGACAATTACGTGGTCGTGCTGGTCGTCAGGGTGACCCAGGAAGTTCTCAATTCTACGTTTCTCTAGAAGATAACTTAATGCGTTTATTTGGTTCTGAAAGAGTTGCCAAAGTAATGGATAGAATGGGATTACAAGAAGGAGAAGTAATTCAGCATTCTATGATGACAAAATCTATTGAGCGTGCTCAAAAGAAAGTAGAAGAAAACAACTTTGGTGTTCGTAAACGTTTATTAGAATATGATGACGTTATGAATTCACAACGTGAAGTAGTTTACAAACGCCGTCGTCATGCATTGTTTGGGGAGCGTTTAAAACTAGATATCGCAAACATGCTTTATGATACTTGTGAACTTATCGTAAGCCAAAACAAAGCAACAAATGATTTTAAAAATTTCGAATTTGAATTAATTCGTTATTTCTCTATAACATCTCCAATTTCTGAAGCTGATTTTATAAAATCTACAGAGATGGAAATCACAGGAAAATTATACAAAGAAACATTAGCGTTTTACACTGAGAAAACAGAACGTAGTGCTAGAGAAGCTTTCCCTATCATTAAAGGAGTTTACGAAGAGAAAAACAATCAATTTGAACGTATAGTAGTTCCGTTTACAGATGGTATCAAAACATTAAATGTTGTTACTGATCTTAAAAAAGCATACGAAACTGAAGGAGCTCAACTAATTGCTGATTTCGAGAAAAACATCACATTATCTATCGTAGATGAGGCTTGGAAAAAACACTTACGTAAAATGGATGAATTGAAACAATCAGTTCAATTAGCCGTTCACGAACAAAAAGATCCATTGCTTATCTATAAATTAGAGGCTTTCAACTTATTCCGTGGAATGCTTGAAAACGTAAACAAAGAAGTTATTTCATTCTTATTTAAAGGTGATTTACCAGCTCAAAACGTTCCAGAAATTCAGGAAGCAAGAGAAGTTCGTCAGAAAGAGAACTACAAATTAAGTAAAGACGAAATCGAAAATAGTGAAGACATCAACCGCGAAGCTGGAGAAACTCAACAACGTCAAGTGACTGAAACTATCACTAGAGATATGCCTAAAATTAATCGTAATGATAATGTAACAGTACAACAAGTTGCTACTGGAGCAATCGAAACGATGAAATTTAAAAAAGCAGAAAACTTATTAGCTACTGGCGAATGGGTTATCGTTAAATAATCTAAAATATCAGTATTTCAGTCTCAGTTAACATTTTGAGACTGAATATAGAAATTAGAAACTCAAAAAAATCCCCAATTACAATGTAATTGGGGATTTTTTATTGCAAAAAAACCAAAATACGTTCCTATTAAAACGAATATAGCGTATTTTTGCTATCGAAAACAACAAACCCCCATTTGAAGCAATTTTTAATCATATTCCTCTCATGCATGCTTTTGGCTCCATCTTTTGGAAGTTTCTTTGTTTATACCTCATTTAAATTAAACCAAAAAGAAATCTCTAAAACCATCTGCGTACAACGTAAAATGGTTTTTAATTCGTGTAACGGTCGATGTGATCTTCAAAAGAGTTTAAAAAAATACACCGATAACGAGAAAAGAATGCATAACAATCTGAAAGAAAAAGCAGAGATTGTTTACATTCAAAATACAACTACAAATAATTTTAAATTAATACCAGCAATCGAATCAAAAGCAAAAATCTTCGCTTCTTTCGATAAGAAACCTATTGCAGTTTCTAATGCTACTTTTCACCCTCCAACCTATTTTATATAAATTCTAGTCACAGATTTCAATATCCATTGAAACAATTTCTCTTGCCTTAAGGTCAGGGAAAAGCACACGTTACTTTTAAATTTATATAAACTAAAATGAAAAAAATATGCTTTACCCTATTACTAATAGGGCAATGTGTCTTTGCGCAAAATAAAACGAAACAAGACACTACCAAAATACAAGAATTAGAAAACATCTTTGTAACAGCAAATCGCACCGCTACACTACGCAAGGAAACTCCAGTAGCGATAAGTAAATTAACTGCAAAAACTATTAACGAAACCAAGGCAACAGCTGTTTACGAAATCATTAATAAAACACCAGGTGTTTTAATGGTCAATCTAGGCAACGAACAACATATGATGTCAATTCGCCAACCAATGACCACAAATGCTTATTACTTATATTTAGAAGATGGTTTACCAATCCGTCCAATGGGAGTTTTCAATCATAATGCATTATTAGAAATTAATCAATTCAACCTTCAAAGTATTGAAGTTGTAAAAGGCCCAGTTTCATCATTATACGGCCCAGAAGCTGTTGGCGGAACGATTAACTTAATTTCATTAAAACCATCTGTTGAACCAGAATTTAAATTTGGCGTTCAGGCAGATAATTATGGATACCATAGATTTCAAGCGGCAGGAGGAGCAACAATTGGAAAAGTTGGTTTTCATATCGCTGGAATTTCAAGTTTACAAGAAAACGGCTGGATGACGTATTCAGATTACAACAAAGACAATCTAAATGCCCGAATCGATTATAACATCTCCTCTTCTACCCGATTGGTCAGCAATACCATGTATGGAAAATACTATTCAGATATGAGTGGAAATCTTAACGAAGATGCTTTTAACAACAGAACCTACAAAAGTACTACTGACTTTACCTATAGAAAATCAGAAGCTTTACGAACACGATTAACACTTGAACACGATTGGAATGACAATTCAAGCAGCTATATTACGGGATATTTACGTAATAATAAATTAGGGCAAAACCCATCTTATGGGATCAGATGGAATCCAACTGTAAATCCTACAACTGCTAGAGGCGAGATAAATTCGAATAACTTCAAAAGCTATGGTGCAATCGGGCAGCACACTCAAAAATTCAATTTTCTAAATACTAAAATTGTTGCAGGCGCCTTATACGATTATTCTCCAGTAACCTATTGGTCTTATCTAATCGATTTAAAAGCCAATCTAAATCCGGGAGAAGCAGGAAAACAAACCGTAGATTCTTATGAGATTATTGCCGAACGTCCTGACACAAAATTAGCCGATTATACTGCTGATATTTTCAATACAGCTGGATATGCGCAAGTAAGTTTTAATCCAATCGAAAAATTAATCATTACTCTTGGTGGCCGTTATGACAATATGAAAGTAAATTACAATAATACTTTAGACCTTTCTACAGGAAGCAAAGTGTATGACAAAGCAACTTTCAAGGCAGGAGCAAATTACAACCCATTAAACTTCATTGGTTTTTACGGCAATTATTCTCAAGGTTTTGCACCTCCAGGAATTACTTCTATTTTCAGAACCAAACCCGGAACTGGAGGAAAGACTGGAGTCCCTGCAGACTTTTATTATAATCTAGAACCTGCAACTTTCAACAATTATGAAGTCGGCGGATGGGTTACTCTCTTAGAAAACAAGCTAAATATTGACTACGCTATCTATTATATGGAGGGCAAAAACGAATTATTAAACGTCAAGCTTCCTGACAACTCAACTGATTATCGTTCGGCTGGCGAAACACGCCATAAAGGAATTGAGTTTGGCGCTTCATACAGACCTTCAAAACAATTTACTATTCGCACAGGTGGAACTTACGCACAACATACCTATATCGATTTTAAACTTTCAGATAAACCAAATGATCCGATTCAGAATTTAGACGGAAAAGAAATGCCAGCAGCACCAAAATGGTCTGGAAATTCAGAAATAAGCTATTACCCAAACTGGCTTCCAAACTTAAGAACTTCGATAGAATGGCAACTAGTGGGTAGTTATTACCAAGACCAAATTAATACTGTAAAATACGATGGGTATAATTTATTTAATGCTAAAGTTGGCTACCAATGGAAAAGCATAGAGATATACGGAAACGTACTTAATCTAACCGATAAATTATACGCTTACAATGTTTCAAGAGCCAATACAACAAATGCACAGCCTACCTATACCGCAGCTGCGCCAAGAACATTTGTATTAGGAATACAGTATAATTTTTCGCTAAAAAAATAATTAAAGTTTTTGCCACAGACTAAATAAGTTATTAAGACAATATTTCTAAAATCATTTTAAATACTAAAAATCTGTGGCAAAAAACAAATCATAAGCATTCAAAAGATGAACAAAGAAATAAAGAGAAAAAATTCTTCTAAAAAAGTAAGATTCAAAAATCATCAAGAAAATCAAGCAACATATGTACAAATGGCATCGTATAATTGGACTAATTACAATTGTACCTGTAATTTTCTGGACACTATCAGGCTTGATGCATCCATTTATGGCACATTTCTTTAAACCCGAAATCGCCCACTCTTGATAAAATCGAACAACAATTCATTTCAAAAGACAAATTGCAATTTTCAATTCAGGAAGTTCTCAAAAAAAACGATATCACCGAATTTAAAAACTTTAGAATAGTAACATTCAATAACACAACTTTTTACCAAATAAAAACCATTACAGGAGAACTTTTATATTTTGACACTTCAACTACAAAAAAACTAGCCGATGGGGATAAAAAATATGCCGAATGGCTTTCCCGTTATTTCCTAGATGACCAAAAAAGTGCCGTAAAAAAGAGCGAGATAATAACCGAATTTACATCCCAATACAAATACGTAAATCGCTATCTGCCAATTCATAAAACAAGCTTTGATCGTCCTGACTCGATGCAGGTTTATGTAGAAACCTCTTCCAGCAAACTAGCAACTTACAATCCAACTTCAAGACAAGCATTCATTTGGTTTTTTGATACTTTTCATAATTGGTCTTTTATTGATGCTATTACCAACAACAGTGTCCGAATCATTACAATGATTTTCTTACTATCCATTATTGGATTCTCAGCCCTTAGCGGAATCTTAATTTATGGCTTACTATGGAAGCAATTCAAAAAAACGGATAAACTCCAACCTAAAAAAGGTCTTAGAAAATACCATCGACAAATTGGAATTTGGGTCTCTCTTTTCACTCTAACTTTTGCTTTTAGCGGTGCCTACCATGCCACTACAAAATGGGAACCCTATACATTATCACAAATGGTGTACGAACCAACTTTTGAAACTGAAGAAATTCCTTTGCTCAACACCAACCTAAATTTAGATTGGAATCGTTTTCAAAATTCAAGTATTATTACATTAAATGATACTATATATTACCGTTGTCAATTGGCAGAAAAGGGAGATAAGAAATTTAAAAAAACCGATTCGGGTTCAAAATGGAATAAAAAAGAAACTCCAAAATCCGAAATAATTTATATCAATGCAACAACCAATACAATCACGCCCAACATTGATCTTCAATATGCAGCCTATTTAGCTTATTATTTTACAGATGGAGCACCAAAGGCTTCTTGCAGTGAAATGGTAGAAACTTCAGAAGAGACGCCTCAACCCTCTCTAGAAAATATAAAATTGATAGAATCAAAAGTCTTAACCGATTTAGGTGCTGCCTCCCTAACAACAGGAGCATGTATTAACCTTAGCAATACGTACTCTAGTCCAGTAGGTTCAACAA
>NZ_JBXBAV010000162.1:0-11990 GCF_056783245.1 Flavobacterium sp. TC780
ATGAGTTGTTTCGAAAGGTTTTAGATTTCTTTACAGTTGTTGATAGAGATTTTTGATAAATGCATTTAGATAGTATTGTTTATTTTGCGGCTTATTTGAAATTTTTGAAATTTGACTAAAATATAGGTTTTAAAGTGCAATATACATTATCTTCAATTCAAGTTTAGTCAAATTAATAAGAACAGGTATTTATACCTGTTTACAGAAAAGTCATCAAACTATATTTGAGACTGTTGGTAATTTTGGATTTTGTAAACTTGTGGATTAATCAAATTTAGGTCTTTTATTTAGGTGTTTTTTATGGAAAACCGAATTTTATATTAAATCAAGTTTTTTACCTCAGTTGTACAAAATTGAATAAGTGCATGTTTGCAAATGTGACTTTTTTTAATAAAATGAAAATTGAAAATTAAAGTTAGAGTTGATGAGATGTTCTCTAAAAAAAAAAATCAGCGATTTAGAATACTCTTTTTCTTTATTGGCAATAGAATTAAAAAAAAAACACTGTGTTCAACTCAATTCCGTTGGGCTAAACTAGACTTTAGAGGTGCCGAGACCAAAAACCTGGAAATTTCAAGATTACTAATTAGTCATCAAGACTTTGCTTAGTCTGGAAGCCGGGCTTTATAAACATTCAATTACGGAACTTCAGACTCCGCAACATATAAATGACTTGATATATTACCTTAAGGGATTCAGCAGAAAGACTGGATTTTAAGAAAGCCTGCAGAAATCTGCAGGCTTTCTGTTTTATGTCTTATCTGTACCTCATTCAATTGCATCGCCTGCGGATACTGCGTTGCGAATTTCGCAGACTGCAATATATGAAACACTAAATGTTAATGATTTAATGTTCATTTATTTTTAGTATATCATCGATGTCACTTTCAAGCATTTTGTATATCCAGCCTCTTACAACACAGTTTTCCTCAAGTTTTGAAGCGCTTATTCCCTCGAATACCTTGTAAATTATATCGATATGACTCTTGGGCTTTCAGGATCAGTTCCATTGAGAAATGCCTCTATGCATATTATTCCTTGTTTGGTAAATGCCCTTCTTGCTCTTTCGAAACCTTTGAAATAAATACCTAAATCACCCGTCTCAGAGTGGCGGTAGCCAAAACTGCCCCACTGCAGGATGTCATCGTCCTTGAGGTACACAATGTACTCGTGCGGCATCACTTTATAGAATTTAAAAGAATCTTTTAAAGTCGTGAAGTTGTATTCCACAAATTCCTTGTAACAGGATTCCAGATACTTGAAAAAGCTTGTAGTATATTCCTTGGCCTGACTTTCACTGAATTGGATAGTCCGCATGCGGTTTGAATTTTGCAGTCTGCTCTGTTGGTACATTTCTTTTGTTTCCTTTAGAGAAATATCGGCCAGCGGAAGATAGTGCCCATCAATCTGACGGTATCCTTTTTCAATCAGCACATCCACTATCTTTGAGAGTCCCTCAAAGGGCGGGACACGCCCTTTTGTTGTGAATTCAGGAATCGGAATATTTTCCGTTATAGTTCGTTCAATAATCTCTGCCAGTTCCTCCTGTGCAATATTTTTCTATATTTATAATGCTCTCTGATCTTAAAGAGATTCACCCTATTTTTCAAATCAAAAAGGTCAATAGGGTAAATGGCTTATATCCGGGCATGAAATGATCTTCAATTTTGTAGTCATAGTTCAATTTTTCATTATAGTTATACACTATGGCTGCGAGCGGCCCAAAAAGAAGGGTATCTGTGCTGAAAGTGGGGATGGACTCCTTACCTATTATTTCCCTGAGCTGCTTATAGACGGACTGCGTTACTATCGTGTCTTGGTCTTCCGCCAATAGGGAGATGTTGCTTGTAGTGTATGAGTTGGCGCCTGTCTGTAAAAATGGATTGTTATTGTACGGAGCTTCAAAGGGATTAGTGAGGTTAAGATACACCACATCGGCACTGTTCTTTTCCGAAAGTGGAAATAAGGCATAGCCATCGCCGTTAATGAGGTCTTCCGGCAGGATAAGACCGATTTCTCCTGCTGTATGAGGCGCGAACTTTTCCTTGAAAGTGGAAAAATTTTCATCCAGATAAGAATTATAGGCGGTAACGTACGAAAGGCATTTGTCTTTCTTAAATGAAACCAGTGTACTTTTATGGGAGTAGGAAGCATTTTCAATATAAAAGTCAATTGCGCTTTTGCCAATATGATTTTGATAGAAATAGCCGAGTAGATCATAAAATTCTCCATTGCTTTTTTTATCCAATTTATGAATTTGGTAGCAGACGATGTAGTCACGGATTTTAGAATAGTAAAAAGATACATTATATGAATCTTCATTATTGGATCTGATCAGAATATTTCGGGTAAATAAATCTTCCGGTAAATTTTCGTCAAGCGAATAGTTTAATTTTTCGAGAACATAGTTTACATCGACACCTTCATTTTTGTGAACTTCAGTATCTGAATATTTATAATTCATTATTAAATTCCCAATTGCTGAAAGGATTCTTACTCCTGAATGAAATCCAATTTCAGATTCATCAAGTGTCTGTTTTAAATATTTTGCGATAAGATTCTTGTCGCTTATCTTTTCTGGCAATCTGCTTTCCGCTGTATACTTCACTGAATATTTTTAAAAAAAATCCATTTCTTAACTCGGGAAGCAGTTCTTCTGAAATTGTGCCTTTAAAACCAAATTCATTCTGATACAAGGGAAGTATGTCATTTAATTCCTGATCACTGAATTCGGTTAAATGAAAACCAGGATTTTCTATACTACTGTTAAACTGATGAAAGTGGTGTAGTTCATCATATAAATGCGTAGGTTTATTTTTGATTTTTAAGATACTGTGCCAGATATTTGATTTGCAGCTAACTATGATTTTTAGTTTATCGGCATTTTTAGCAATTAATGCCATTTCACTTAATTCGTGTGCAATATTTGGATTTGTGCATTCATCTATTGCATCTATAAATATAAAAACTGTCTTGTCTGCAAATCGGCCCAGTTCATCAAGTTTTTTAAGCACGACGTCTGTTTCTGTCCTGCTGGAAAAAGCAATATTCAGATCCTGCGAAATGCATTCAAGAGGTGAAGTAATAATAGCTGAATTGTAAAAAAATACAAAAGAATCTTCTAATTTCTGTAAAGCCAGTGAACAGAGAACATTAGTTTTACCAACTCCAGCAGCTCCTATAAGACCAAAAACAGAGTCATCAGAAGCTATAAAAGATTCAAATGATGATATTAGGTCTTTTCGCTGTACATATAGTTTGTTTATAAATTTGGCGTAAGCACTGTCAGCATTTCCAATTATCTGTCCCATGCGATCATTGACCTGTGACTCGCAGAATATTCTTAAATTTTCAGGAGACAGGGCGATAAAGTTCTTCAGGGCTTCATATCTGATTTTTAGTTCATCTTCGGTAGATAATGTATATCCATTTTTCCAGAAGGCGGATTTTTCAGCATATTCCCCGAAAGTTCCTCTTTTGTTATGCTATCATATATTTTCGTTGAAATCCCATTTGATATTATTGTAAATGGAGCTATTTCATCCAGAAGTCTTGCATAAGAGATTCCTTGATCTCTATCTTCTGCCGTTAATTGTTTTGATTCATTTTTTACTTCAATGACAAACAAATTCTTACCATGTCTTGTGCAGAGCATGTCAGATCTACCAATTGCATGTTTTTTTCTACCAAGGCGTATTGAAAAAGAGTTTTCAAAAGATATCTCTGAAGCATCGATCCCTAAATCCTTTAAATAGGGCAGTAGTATTTTACCGGTTATATCAAATTCACTCATAGATCGGATAATCTGGTTATATAGAAGCTAGCTAGTCAGCTGTAAATTTATGGAATTGGTACTTTAAAATTATTACAGATAGGATTCAATAAAAATTTAGAAAATTAAAATGTGAATAAAAAGTTATGATTTAGGGTATCATTAAAATATTCAACTGAACCTCCTGACGTTGTTGCTGAGCTTATAAGTTTAGCAACAGTGGTATTTGAGTCTCTATTTGCTGCTTCATAGTCAGAATCAATTTTGTCAAAGTCGGGAATGGCGTTGAAATATCCCATATGAAATTCAATTTTGTAGCTACGGAGTACTTCTATTAATTTACCTTCCAGTGCTATTTGTTGTGAAATCGATGCTTTAAAAGATTTTTTGTATTCAATTTTTACAAATACCAATTGCCACCAGTCAATAGGTGAAAGATATAACTGGCTAATATCGATGTGTTCCATAGTATTTAAGATATATAATTTGTTCTAATGTAAATGTGAATTTTTTAAATCCCTATTTTTTTTATTTAAATAGTTTAAAATAGCTAAAAATTTACTAAGCCTGTCTTAAACTGATTGTTTTTAGCGTTATGCCAAATTTGTAAATTTAATTAGAATTATCGTTCCTTTTTGTCGCCAAATTTATAATTTTAAGCTTTTGAAAACAATCAGATTTAGTATTAAAATTCCGATATTGCAGTCTCACATACTAAAATTCATTGTTATTCTGTGAGTCTTACTTTCCTTCTACAAATAAATCAAAATATGGACGATCTTTTTAATGAAATGCAGCTGCCTTTTGCCAATGTAAATGAAGAACTTGAGACTATTTCTAATAATGCTTTTAAACCGCTATTCGATATAAAAAGGTTTGAGATCAGGTCGGAGAGTGAAAAGGACAAGGGGATTGATTTTCATATTGAGCTTAAAATAGAAAGGGCTGATGGTAAATCAGTTCATACCAACTTTCGATTTGCTATTCAGCTGAAGGCTACCGAGAATATTGAGAAAAATTTAGATGGAAGTTTTAGCAAGCAGATAGATTTTTCTAATGTTAACTATCTTTTAAATACTGGCATGCCTGCCTATTATGTGCTGTATCACTTACCGTCGAAAACTTTTTACTATGAAAATGTAAATGATTTTCTTATTGCTATCGAAAGCAGGGAAAAGAGCATTAAAAAACAGCAGAGCTATTCGCTGCGATTTGAAAAACTGCTTGATTATGAGGCTATAGAAAAAATTTACGAGGAGGTATTAAAAAAGGGAAAATTTCAAAGGCATATCAATGAAAAAATGACTTTACGGCCAAGCGCGTCAAATTTGGATGATAAAATTTCATTTGATGCAGATTTGAACATTACAGACGATGCCTTGGTCAGAAATGCTATTGAAGCCGTCGGACTAAGTTTAATCAATAAAGCCAAATGGAGGAGTGTGATAAGCTTTCATAAGAAAGCTTCAGGAAATGTAGCATCCACTCCTCTATACAACTTGGTACTCGGAATGGCAAACTATTATAACGGAAATATGTTTGATGCTCTTAAATATCTTAAAGATGCTGATAGGTCTAGTAGGGAGCTATCTGCTGATATGAACAACCATCTGCAATACTTTTATGCTGCTGCACGATATTTCTTTGGAATAATTCGAGAGGACGAATTCAATAAAATAATGGACAAGCTGCAAGCAGAAAAAAATATAGGCCTGTACGTTAAACTTGAAAATGCTAAAAGCGAATATGCAAACGACAGTGGAGCAGATGCATTAATAACTTTTAAGCGTGCAGTCAACAAGATTATAGAAAACTCTAATTCAGATGAGCATATTGTAATTAATGCCAGACGTGAAATTCTTTTTTATGAAGGTGTTCACAACAATATGGAATTCGTAAGACAATGCAGTGTGGTTTTCGCTTTGGAGGATATCACTTTAGATAAATCAATACGAATTGAGCTTGTCAACGAGAATGTTCAGGTGCATACAAGCTGGCTAAAGAAGATGACGGAACTGCACAATGAGGCGATAACTAAAGAGGATTACTTTTCATTCTATAATTCGGTTTTAATCGAAGTGAAAATCAGATACCATTTTTTGAGTAATTTCAAGATTCTTTTTGACACTCAGGAAAAGTCAATCAGCGATTTCACTGTTGAAATGAAGGAGCAGCTCTCAATTCTGTTGGAAAAGATTAATAATACGGTACTATATTTTACTGATGTTGGTCACGTTGAAAATCAGGCTGCATCTATTTCACTGCAATATGAAATACTTCACTTTACTAATGATTTATTCCAGGCTGAAGAAGCATTGGATGAATTGGAAAGGATTATCGATATTTATGACAGTAAAGAACTCAAAAGTAAATTAGAGAAGCTAAAGGACAGGGGAACGAACCATGAAAGTTTTATGGATTTCGTTTCAGAAGGAAAACGACGAGGGAAAAGGAACACTGAAATGATAAATCAGTTTGTGGAAGAGATGAAAAAGATGGACCAAGATGAAATTCCACAGTTAGATAAAGTGCACAAACACGTATACAGAATTCATTTATTTCCAATCGGCTATTTCATGTTTCCAAAGGCAAAAATTGAAGACGTTTTAGAGGTGTTGAACGTGGAAGAAGTTGGTAAACACAGTTTTAGGCAATTATTTGGAATGGTAATTCCAGTTGTGAATATTTTAAATGAGACAGTTCAAGGTGAAGGCTTTTCTAATGGGAAAGCGGATGACAGAGGAATTACAAGCTGGCAGAATATATACAGAATTCGAAAATATTTTTACGAAAATAACTTTTATAGCACCACAGTATAGTAAAGATATCTTGTTAGGTATATCTTAATTTAAATTCATGGATAATACACCTATAAAAAACAACAACTCAGTTTTAATCCTTTGAATTAGATAGAAATGTTACAATTCTGTGTATAAAAGTTAAGAGCTGTCAAATGACAACTCTTATTGGTTTTTTAAAATTTTCAGATCAACATACCTGAATTTTAATGAAAATTAGCAAACAATTACATTAGAAATAAATGATCATTGGTTTAAAATAATATTCATTTTGGCTTTACGTCGTTTTTCATCTAGTAGTATTTCCACATTTACATCATTTGGTTTCTTTTATGGTTGCCTGAGCTCTAGCAAGTCTTGCTGTAGGAACTCGGTTGGGTAAACAGCTTAAATAACGCAATCTTATATTGTGGTGGAATTTGATTGATGCAGATTTCCCTCTTTTAGGCAATTTTTAAAATCATTTTTTGTCTTCTTCGAAATTTGCCAGTTCTTTCTTGACTTCTTCAAGTAGTTGCTCTTCAGTCGGAAGGTATAAATGATACTGGCTTGCAATTATGCTTTTGTTGCTTTCAGGTAATGTGAACTTTACTACTCCGTCATTTTTATCAGCACACAGCAATATCCCAATAGTAGGGTTTTCATTGTTGTTTTTTTCAATGCGGTCATAATAGTTGACATACATCTGCAATTGTCCGATATCCTGATGGGTAAGTCTGTGCGTTTTAATTTCTATTAAAACAAAACATTGAAGCAGACGATTATACAAAACCATATCTACAAAAAACTCATCTCCGTCAATATGAATCCTTTTTTGTCTGGCAACAAATGAAAACCCATTTCCAATTTCTAGTAAGAACTCCTGAAGATGAGTTATAATTGCCTGCTCCAGATCTTTTTCATAGTATGCAGCTTCGCGTTTCAAGCCTAAGAATTCTAAATACATAGGATCCTTTATAATTTCACGGGCATCTGAGGGTAATTTTTCATTTTGTGCAACTGCTAATACATTTTTGTTATCACTGCTCATTAGGAGCCGTTCAAATAAACTGCTGTTTATCTGGCGTTCCAGCTGGCGTGATGTCCAATTGTTTTTAACGCTTTCAGCAATATAGACCTCTCTTTTTCTTCATTATCAATTGATAGAAGGAGCTTATATTGTGTCCAGCTCAATTGTGTCCGCACTGCGGACACAATTGGAAATGTTCTGTAAAATTGTCTATACCAATTTAATTGACGGTATGAAAATCCAGTTCCGTACTGAGGCTGTAATTCTTTTGCAAGATATTTAATTAAGTAAGTGCCATAATCGGCTCTTTCTTTTCCCTGCTGTTCTTCCTCTAAAGTCCTTTCCCAATAGTCCAGTACATTATGGTTCTTTCATTATCGACAGCTCTAATTGCGCGTTCTTTTGAAGTCTCAATTATTGCTTTTATATCAGGAATTATAGAGTGGTTTTTAAGCATTGTTTTAAATGTATATAGATTAATAAATAATTAAATTGATTAAGCTACTGCTTATCAATTTGTTATTGATAGTAATATGTTTTATGACACTAACATTAAGTGATTACTTTGGTTTATTTAGTTGTCGAACTATAGTGCTCTGTTTTTTCTAAACGGACTGAAGTTTAATAGAGGCTTTAAATTTAGTAGCTTCTTTCTAGCACATCACTTAAACTTAGATTTAAGTTTCTCCATATCTTCCATAATATTAACATCTAAAACTTTTGCGTAATGCTGGGTCTGTTTAGTGTTTGTATGTCCCATCATTGCTGATACATTTTCCAGTCTTACCCCATTTCCTAAAGTGACAGTGGTGGCAAAAGTATGTCTGGCAACATACCATGTAAGATGTTTGTCTATGCCACAGACATCAGCTATTTCCTTCAGATAGGCATTCATTTTCTGATTGGAAATTTTCGGGATAAGACCTTTCTGCTGATTCTTATATTTGGCAATAATTTTTTCAGCTGTTGCTAGTACTGGAACATTGGCTCTAATAGCAGTTTTGGCTCTGCTAGTCATAATCCATAAGTTTCCATTTGAATCTTCGGATAAGTTTCTTTCGGTGAGTTCCAAGGCATCGATAGGTGCGTATCCTGTGTAGCAACTGAAAAGAAATATGTCCTTAACTTTTTCAAGACGTAGCGTTGGGAATGCTTTATTTCTCAATTGTGTTCAGTTCCTGCTGTGTCAGGAAAACGGCATCTTTTATGCTGAGTCTGCCGTCATAAATATTGAATGGGTTTTTTATGATCAAATCCATCTTAATGGCGTAGTTGCATGCAGTTTTATACATTTTCATGTATTTTACTACCGAATTGTTTTTGATGCCTGTCTGCTCTTTAAAACTGCTCTCATACTTGAGGAACTGCTCCAGTTTAAAGACAAATGAGCTTGATAACTCAGATGCTGGTATATCTTCCTTTTTGTAGTTGCTACTGATGAAGCTTAAAAGCAGATCTTTTGCCCTTTTGTACTTCTGCAGAGAAGCCGGTGCGCGCTCTCCTGAGTTAACTCTTTTGGCGAAAAATAAGTTGTAAGTGTCCATAATCTCAATTATGGTTGGGCCTTCAGGCTGGTCGATTTTGACTTTTCCTGTGAGTTCAGCTTTTAATAATTCCAAGTCAACTTCAGGGTCAATCCTGAAGAGTTCAATAAACTTTTTTTCGGCATTAAGCTGCATCAGATCAAGTGAACTTTTAATTACCTTCTCTTTTTCCGCCTTCAATGTATTTTTCAAATGGTTTGTCTGAATCCATCTTTCTTTCGAGATGAATTTTCCCGAGGCGATTGTAATTATTTTGTTTTTATAAGAAAGTCTTAGAATAATTGAGCTTTCTCCGTCTCGATTAACTCTGCCAGATTTTAGCAGAAAAATTGTTTTTAACATGTTATCTAGTTTTAAAATTAATAATCAAATTGAATTAAAAATTTTAAGAGAGCCCATTGATAGCAGGGAATTCCTAGGGAATTCTTTTGCTTTAGTGGTCCAATTTCGAGAAAAAAGATCTCAAAAAAACTGGGGTACTAATTGTGCCACCATTCTTTGATAAAACATGTGCTTTTTGAAAAGTATGCAAAAACAAAAAAGCCTTTAAACACTAGTGTTTAAAGGCTTTTGACTTTTAAAGTTTCTTTTGAAACTTCTACTGGCGGAGAAAGAGGGATTCCAACCCCCGGACCTGTGACAGTCAACAGTTTTCAAGACTGCCGCATTCGACCGCTCTGCCATTTCTCCAGTATGTCGCTTTCGTTATCTGATTGCGAGTGCAAATATAGGATGCTTTTTCGATTATAAAAACTTTTTTAAAGCTTTTTTTTCATTATTATTTACTCGTTTTTCAAGTATCTAATTATCAGTATTTACGAGAACAAAAAAATATTTTTATTATTCTATATTATCCAAAATTGCCACTGGTTTTTTATTTTCGTCAACTGCAACAAACGAAAAAGTCCCTGAAACTACCGTTTCACGAAGTTCTGAATACATTTGTTCCATGAAAATATCAACATGAATTTTACAGCTTGTTCTTCCTACGCTAACAACTTTAGCCACTAATTCAATTAATGTTCCTGCAGGAATTGCTTTTTTAAAATCAATTTGCCCTGTAGATATCGTCACTACTTTTTTTCGGCTAAATCTGGTAGCACATATAAATGCAACTTCGTCCATAAGATGAAGCGCTGTTCCTCCAAATAAAGTATCATAATGATTGGTCGTACTCGGAAAAACTGCTTTAAAAATACGCGTTTCAGATTTTATAACTCTTTCTTCAAATGTTTCCATATTACTTAGTAGCTTACGTATTCTGTTATTTCAAGTCCGTAACCTATCATACCAACACGTTTTGTTTGTTCTGTATTTGATACCAATCGAATTTTAGAAATATCAATATCATGTAAAATCTGTGCTCCGATACCATAATCTTTACTATCAATAATCACTTTTGGCGCTTTCATCACTCCTTGAGCTTGTAACATTTTAAGCTCTGTGATACGGCTCAATAAATTCACAGCTTGCATATCCTGATTAATAAACAACACTGCTCCTTTTCCGTTCTCATTAATAACCTTGAACATATCATCTAATTGTTGTTCTGGATTATTAGTTAAAGTACCTAATAAATCATTATTTACCTGAGAAGAATTTATTCTTGTAAGGATTGATTCTCCTAAGCTCCAATTCCCTTTTGTTAATGCAATATGAATTTGCTTGTTGGTAGTTTGCTCATAAGCTCTTAAACGGAAAGTCCCGAAACGAGTCTCTATGTCAAAATCTTC
This sequence comes from Flavobacterium sp. TC780, assembly GCF_056783245.1. Classification (NCBI taxonomy): domain Bacteria; kingdom Pseudomonadati; phylum Bacteroidota; class Flavobacteriia; order Flavobacteriales; family Flavobacteriaceae; genus Flavobacterium; species Flavobacterium sp. TC780. The sequence goes on from NZ_JBXBAV010000162.1 coordinate 10,857, forward strand.
TTTTTTAACAATTAAACTATCGTGTTGCATTCTATAAGCAACTAAATCTTCGATAGAAACCAACTTCAAATTAAATTTCTTAGCTACCTCTACAAGCTCAGGCAAACGAGACATTGTTCCGTCTTCATTTAAAATCTCACAAATTACACCAGCTGGTTTAAACCCTGCTAATCTTGCAAAATCAATAGCTGCCTCAGTATGTCCTGTTCTTCTTAACACTCCACCTTGTTTAGCAACTAAAGGAAAAATATGACCTGGTCTTGCTAATTCATGTGGTTTTGTATTTGGATCGGTTAATGCCAACACCGTTTGTGATCTATCTGCAGCAGAAATTCCTGTAGTTACTCCATTTCCTTTTAAATCTACCGAAACTGTAAATGCAGTTTCCATATGATCTGTATTATTAGTAACCATTGGTTTTAAATCCAACTCTTTACAACGGCTTTCAGTTAATGGCGCACAAATTAATCCACGTCCATGTGTTGCCATGAAATTAATCATTTCTGGAGTTACTTTTTCAGCAGCAGCAAGAAAGTCACCTTCATTTTCACGATCTTCATCATCTACTACAATAATTACCTGTCCTTGACGAATAGCTTCAATTGCTTCTTCGATAGTGTTAAGTTGTATTTTATTTGTTGACATAGTTAGGTTTTGTTTTGAGAAGAAATAAATCTCTCAGAGAATTTTTTAAATAACTTATTTAATGGCGCCAAAACAGCATCCATGCTTATTAATCCAATATCGTTTGTAGCGCGATAGGTTAATAAAACAGCTAATGGCGTAAGTATAAAAGTTGACATCCATGCTCCCATAAAAGGAGTCAATCCGTCTTCTTGTGAAATTCTTTTTCCGAAGGTATTGATAAAGTGGAAAGTAATAAATATCAAAACCGCAAAAACTATTGGCAAACCAAGTCCTCCTTTACGAATAATTGCTCCTAGTGGCGCACCAATAAAAAACATTAAAAAACAAGCAAAAGCAATTACAAATTTCTCATAAAGTGCCGTAAGGTGTCGGTTAATATTTCGTTGCTTTTCTTTTAATTCATTTTTAGTAGAGGTGCTGCCTCCCTAACAACAGGGGCATCTATTAACCTTAGCAATACGCTGAACGAAGTAAGGTACAACATAA
>NZ_JBXBAV010000163.1:0-51889 GCF_056783245.1 Flavobacterium sp. TC780
TACGTATTGCTAAGGTTAATACATGCTCCTGTTGTTAGGGAGGCAGCACCTGATTTTATTAGTTTTGCCCTCCCGCATGAAAAATACCACTATTTATTATGCTCCAAAAACAAATAAAATAAAATTCTAAATACCTTTTTAATGAACATCAAGAACCTACTTTTTGTTGCTTTTTTTCTTTGCTTAACAACTGTTTATTCTCAAATTAAAACTGAAAAAATTAATGCTAAAAACCAAGAACGTTTCATCACCACAACTATTGCTTATCCTGTAACTGGAATCTATCATTATGATGGAAAAAAAGAACCAATTACTCAACTAAATGCAAATGGAACTGGTATTTTTCAATATGAAGATCTAACTAAAAAAAACATCACTTGGGGATTCGAATGTTCAGAAGTTGGGATTCCTATATTTAACGAAGGATTTGATAGTGCTTCTTATTCGCTTTGGTACAAAACCAATGACAAAGAAGACAGCGAATGGGTTTACGCACAATTCTCTATTCATTTCAATAAAAAGAAAATGTATATTTCTGGAGAAAGAGTAAAAGAATATGTTGAAGAAGTAAAAAAATAAAAAGAAATTCAAATTTAGGATTAACTATACAAGTCTTTTAGATGTCTCTTTAATTAATTAGAACATGTTTTTTTTGTGTAAAGTCGCGAAATTAAAAAGAAAGTATAAATAAACTTAGTGCCTTGATAATTTTGCAAGAGATTTATTCTGCAGCCAGTAAAAATATTTTTCTTAACTTAGTAACATAAGCTTTAATTAACCTAATTAGAAAAATTTAATTCATAACTAACATAAAGACGGCACTTTAAATCAGATAGCAAAGTTTAGTTTTTCAAACAAAAAGCAGTATTACAGCATTACAAATTAGCTGTATAAATATAACAAAACATACCGCATAAAGAAATCGATTTCGTAATTTAAAATAAATAGAATTAAACTTTTCATATTTAATTTATTAAAAATAAAAATTAACGATAAATTTTATTAATTTGCGGTAAAATTCAATCTAAACGCCATGGTTACAATTACGAGACTTTTTGATTTTCCTTATTATCAGAAGAAAAATATAATAAAAAAGATGCTTTAGTAACCAAACGTAATGGTGTTTGGGAGAAAACTTCAACTGAAGAATATATAGCAAAAGCCAATGCCATTTCTCGAGCATTACTTCGTATGGGAGTTCAAAAAAATGATAAAATTGCCTTGATCACTTCTACAAATAGAACGGAATGGCATATCATGGATATTGGAGTTTTACAAACTGGGGCCCAAACCGTTCCTATTTGACCCGACTATCTCTGAAGAAGATTACGAATATGTTTTAAACCATAGCGGCAGTAGCTATTGCTTTGTTTCAGACAAAGAAGTGTTGGACAAAGTATTGGCTATTAAACAAAATGTACCAACTCTAAAAGATGTTTTTACATTTGATGAAATTGCTGGTGCAAAAAACTGGACTATTGTATTAGACGAAGGTGCAGATGAGAGCAATCAGAATGAAGTTGAAGCTAGAAAAGACAGCATCGTTACTGACGATTTAGCAACAATTATTTATACATCTGGAACAACCGGACGTCCTAAAGGCGTTATGCTTTCACATACAAACATGTTTCGAATGTTCTGGACAGCGCTCCAAGAATTCCATTGATCCAGGAAATAGTGTCGCATTAAGCTTCCTTCCTATTTGTCATATTTTTGAAAGAATGATATTATACATTTATCAATATTATGGTATTTCGGTATATTTTGGTGGGAATCTATTGATAAGTTAAGTGATAACCTAAAAGAAGTTAGACCAAATGTAATTACAGCAGTTCCTAGACTTCTGAAAAAGTATATGACAAAATTTATGCAAAAGGTGCTGATTTAACCGGAATCAAAAAGAAGTTGTTTTTCTGGGCTATCGATTTAGGTTTAAGATACGAGCCATACGGAGCAAATGGTTTTTGGTATGAGTTTCAATTAAAAATAGCACGTAAATTAATTTTCAGTAAATGGAAAGAAGGTTTAGGTGGTAATATTGATTTAATGGTTTCTGGAAGTGCCGCTTTACAATCAAGATTAACTCGTGTTTTTGCAGCAGCAGGAATACCAGTTATGGAAGGATACGGACTATCGGAAACTTCGCCAGTAATATCTGTAAATGACACAAGAAACAGAGGTTTTAAAATTGGAACTGTTGGAAAACCAATCCGTAATGTAGAGGTGAAAATTGCCGAAGATGGAGAAATTCTTTGTAAAGGACCTAATGTGATGTTGGGCTATTATAAAGATCCTGAAAAAACTGCAGAAGCTTTGCAAAATGGTTATTTCCACACAGGAGATATCGGAGAAATCGACAGCGAAGGTTTCCTTAAAATTACTGATCGTGCGAAAGAAATGTTCAAAACTTCTGGAGGAAAATATATTGCTCCTCAAATGATTGAGAACATGATGAAACAATCTCGTTTTATCGAACAAATAATGGTTATTGGTGAAGGCGAAAAAGAAAAAATGCCTGCTGCTTTTATCCAGCCTAACTTTGAATTTGTAAAAGAATGGGCTAAAATTCATAAAATAGTTTTAGGAGACTCTAACGATGATATTATTACAAACGTTCAGGTAATCAAGCGTATTGATGAAGAAGTTGAAGCAGTAAATGAAAAATTTGGTCATTGGGAAAAAATCAAACGTTTTGAGCTTACTCCTGATGTTTGGTCTATTGATGGTGGGCAATTAACACCAACTTTAAAACTGAAACGTAAAATAATCAAAGAAATTTACACTCTTTACCTTTATAAGAAAATCTACGGCGAATAAATACAATCGCTCATTATCACATAATAGATTTAAAAGTTCATTCTTTAGTTAACACATAAGAAACTGTAAATCTGATATTAAATAAAAATTCCACCTATTAATTTCTATTAATTCGTGGAATTTTTTGCAATAAAAAGATTAGATTAGTTCCGAATAATCATAAAAATAAAAATCATGAGAATAAAATTCATCATTTGTTTCTTAAGCATTATATTATTTTCTAGTTGTAAAGAAGAAACTAAAATAGATCCCATTAAAGCAAATTATTTAGATTTTTCTAAACGCGATGATCAACTTACCGGCGGAATAAAGATGATTCCGATTACTACACCAAAAGGAAAATTTAAAGTATGGACAAAAACTGTTGGTAACAATCCTACTATAAAAGTTTTATTGCTGCGTGGCGGTCCTGGACTTACTCATGAATTATACGAATGCTTTGATGGTTATTTCCCTAACGAAAGTATCGAATACATCTACTATGATCAATTAGGTTCTTACTATAGCGATCAGCCCACCGATAGTAGTTTGTGGACAAATGAGCGTTTTGTAGAAGAAGTAGAACAAGTACGCATTGCATTAGGCTTGGACAATTCTAACTTTTATATTTTGGGTCAATCTTGGGGCGGAATACTTGCTATGGAATATGCTCTGAAATACCAGAAAAACTTAAAAGGACTTATCATCTCTAATATGATGGCGAGTGTTCCTGAATATAATAAATATGCAAAGGATGTTCTCGCTCCACAAATGGATCCTAAAGTACTCAAAGAAATACAAGATATTGAAGCAAAGAATGATTTTAAAAATCCAAGATACACTGAACTTCTTTTCAAAAATTATTACACACAACACATATTAAGAATGCCTCTTGAAGAATGGCCAGAATCTATAAACAGGTGTTTTAAACACATTAACCCAAGTGTATATGTACACATGCAAGGACCAAGCGAATTTGGGATAACTGGAAATGCTACTTTAAAAAACTGGGACATCAAATCAAGATTAAAAACAATTACAGTTCCCACTTTGGCAATTGGCTCTAAATACGATACCATGGATCCGGAACATATGAAATGGATTGCTAACGAAGTACAAAATGGACGTTTTTTATTTTGTCCAGATGGAAGTCATCTTTCTCAATATGATGATCCTAAACATTACTTCCCTGGTGTTATCCAGTTCCTTAAAGATGTGGATAACGGGAGTTTAAAAAAAGGATAATCTATTTTAATTTTATTAGTATTCAATTAAAAGTTTTTTAGTATGTTTGTTTTGAGTTTAAGAAATACCTTGCTTTTCTTGTATAAAGAAAATGATGATGTTTCGTCATCGATGTAAGATTATTTAACATTCAGCACTACTTCTATCTTATGGATGAGAAAGGGTACTATACGTACAGTTTCGGTTCCACCTCCTCGAGATTAACTGTACGTATAGTACCCTTTCTCGGGAGTTGATAGACATAGTCCTTAGAAAATACGAAGGTTTTAAACTTTAAGCCCTATTGCTACAATAGGGCTTTTTAATGTAAAATAGCGATTGTAATATGTCTGAACAGCTTAGTAAACAACAAATTTATGATAGAATAAAAGCTACCTCAAAGGATAGCTACATATTAGAAGAAATGCAACGTTTAGGATTTTGGCAATCAGGATCTGAACCTACTCTATCTGAAATTCTAATTAATCAGGAAGCAAAGATTGAGAAGGAATTAAATGATCTTTTAGCACAAGACAGAAAGTTTAGCAATCAAGAAGCTATGGTTCTTGAAATGCGTAAAGCACGTATGAAAATTGCTAAAGAAAAAAGAGCTGAAACCAAATTAAACCAAGAGAAGAAAAGACTGGATAAAGCTGAAAATTGGAAATTATTGCAACAGCAACAAATTTTATATTTAGGTGAATCTGTATCTAGAGGTTTAAATGCTAAAGAAACCGATTCTACACTTTTAGAAAAATATAGTCTGCCTATTTATGAAGATGCATTAGCATTGGCCAAAAGCATGCAGATAGATTTAAAAGCATTACAATATCTTGCTTATAACAGAAAAGTTTCTAAAATTAATCATTATCATACATTTGAACTTGAAAAAAAATCAGGTGGTAAGCGCAAGATATCTGCTCCAAAACCAAAGCTAAAAGAAGTTCAAACCTGGATTTTAGAAAACATACTCCACAAAATACCATATACTATAGAGGCGCATGGTTTTATAAAAGAGCGCTCTATTGTTACCAATGCAGAACCACACATTAACAAAGACATTGTTGTTAATGTAGATTTAAAAGATTTTTTCCCTAGTGTAACTTATAAACGAGTAAAAGGATTGTTCCATAAAATGGGCTACTCTGAAGAACTCGCTACAATTTTAGGTTTATTATGCACCTACTCCGAGATTAATGAAACTACACTAGACGGAGTTACTTATTATGTACAATCTGGCGAACGCAAATTACCTCAGGGTTCTCCTGCAAGTCCAGCAATAAGTAATATGATTGTTTATAAAATGGATAAAAAAATTAATGGGTTAGCCAAAAAATTAAATTTTAGCTATACCCGTTATGCAGACGATATGAGTTTTTCGACTACTGAAGAAAACAGTCAAAATGTTTCCCGATTATTATATTATACTAAAAAAATTATTGAATCTGAAGGTTTTATAATTCATCCCGACAAAGTGCACGTAATGCGAAAAGGGATGCAACAAAAAGTTACTGGAGTTGTTGTAAATAAAAAACTAAATATAGATAGAATTCAATTACGAAAATTTCGTGCCTTACTACATAATATTGAAAAAAATGGATGGAAAGACCAACAATGGGGAAAAGCTATTCATCTAATTAATGCCATAGATGGTTACATTAATTATGTATATATGGTGAATCCTGAGAAAGGAACTGCATTTAAGCAAAATTTGAAATCCATTATAAAAAAACACGGTCAACCCAATATAGCAAAAACAAGTATTCCTGAAAAAATAACTCCAATAGTTGTTCCCGTTCTTGAAGAAGTGGAAGAAACAGTAACGGATCAAAAGCCAGAAAACTGGTGGAATATTTTTTAATTAATACCCTTTTCAATTATGAAATTAATTAAGCAGATTAAACTTTTCTATAAAGAAGGGAATTCAGATAAAGTATACGAAATAGACTTGTGTAGTATTGATGATACTAATTATGTAGTCAATTTTAGATATGGAAGAAGAGGTAGCGTTTTAAAAGATGGGACTAAAACTCCCGAATATGTTTCGGCCGATAAAGCACAAATCATTTTTGATAAACTTGAAAATGAGAAAAAAGTTAAAGGATACGCTTCAGAAATAGAAACATTAATAGATCTTCCTTCGTTAGAAAGTGTAGAACCTGATTCTATAAACGGTGTTATTCTTCAGCGTTTAGAAGATGCTGTAATGGGAAAACAAACTTTTAGTACAACTTGGAAAACCAGTCGCGTAATTTGGAAAGCGGGTTTATTAGATACTAAAGAAGCGATTCCTTATATCATTAAATTAGCCTCAAAAGGGGATGATTTACAAACCTATTCGGCTATTTGGGCTTTAATAAAGCTTAAATCAGATACTGCAGAAGAAGTTTTTAAATCCTATGCTTTACAAAACAAACAAAAAGAATATATAAGAAATCTGGCTCATGAGGGATTACTAGGAATCTTAAAAGAGGAGGAATTACAAAAACATATCTCAACAATTCTAGAGGCAATACCTCAAGAAGCTCGATATCATATTGATAAAAAAGATTTCGATTCGTTAATAATTTTTCTAAAAGAGGAACTAGAGAATAATTCTATCAATTATCTAACAGCTTTATACTTAGTTGCAAAATTTGATAGCAAATTACATGAAATTGTTATTTTCTTACTAGAAGCAGTTCCATTTAGACCTCCTTATTTTAAGCATATTAGGGCTATTTATAAACTGGCTCATATAAGAAACGATGCTGATGCTATTGCTGTTCTTGCATATCGATTTGAGAATGAAAACCCTATGTTTACAAGAACCGTTTCGTTAGAAAGTGAATATGATAATTCTCAATTTATTACTGCTATAAATGAAAGAGTAAAAATTGGGAAAGAACTTCAGAGGAAAAGACAGTAAAATTGCATTCTCTAATTTTACCAAATTCTATTTTCAGAAAAATAGTCTTCGCTTTTTAAAAGAAATGGATTCTGAAATGGATTCAAAAAAATACCTCAAATTTGCTGTATCAATTTTATTAAAATACTCAGAGGATGATTATAGCAAAGCCGAAAGATTGCCTATAAATACCTATGGTCAATACAATTACAATGATCAGAAATACTATTACACTGTGGTAGATTACCCAGAGTGTTCTAACTTAGCATTGTTATCTACAATCTTATTTGGGAATGACGAAAAACAAATTTTAACTTCAAAAATGAAATTCATTTTAAATCAGGAAATTTTCTCAAGCAAAAACTATTATTACGATTCAAATCAAGTAACCAAAGTAAGTAGTAAAGTAGCTACTGAAAATAAAAATACTGTTGCAGACCAGAAGTTCGAGCTCAGTATTAGATGTTGCCAAAAAAGCATTTTCAACTTTTTTTGGAAAGAAAGAAGTAGAGAAAAAAACCGAAGAGCCAATAGTTCAGGAAGAACAAAAAACAATCACGGATAATTCCAAGAAACGTTTAGAATTATTTCCAGAACATTGGGATGCATTTCCAGAAGCCTATATTCAGCTTATAATGGAAGGGAAAATGAATATCATTCATGAATTTTCTTATCATAATTTAAAAGCTAGAAACGATTATAATACTTTAATCAATCGTTTTGATGAAACAACTATTTTAAATTTATTAAATAGTGATTTTACTATACCCAACAATTTAGGATTTGAAACAATTATCCTGAAAAATGATGTCCTTACTACTCAGGTTGGTTTTATTGCAGATGTGTTAAACTCTAAAACTGGGTCTGCAAGAAATTGGTCAAAAAAACATATTTCATCAAACACAGCATTATTTCTTAATGATATTGAATGTGTTGTGAAACTAATTTTTAACGAGGTAACTGATTTAAAAACATGGATAACAAGTACTTTAGAAAACTTTACATTTACTGAAGATAAAGCCAAAGTAATTACCGGAAAAGTAATCGTTGAACTACTTACATTCGAAGAATCTATAGAAAACAATAATCTGGCAACACTAGCCATTGATAGGCTTAAAAGAATAGCAACTCCACAACTTGAACAATTAAGTTGGGATATTATAGCTCGTTTAATCTCTTCGGATTTAAAAACAAATAATTTACTTGCCAGCAGTATTTTAATTCTAAAATCTAAAAAAGTAGAATCAAAAGAAATTCCATTTTCATTAATTGCTCTTTTTTTAGAAGATGAAAGTGCTGAAATTAGAAAAAATGGTATTCAGCTATTAAACAACTATCAGGAAGATTATTTATTGACAAATAGTGATTCTTTGTTAAACTTATTTCACAATGAATACCCAGATGTTATCGAATCTGTTCTAGAGCGTATTACACAATTAGGCAAATCACATTCTGATATCATCGACATTGCACTTCGCAATATGGTTTATGCGATGATTCGAAAAGAAAAATTTGAAGGCGCGCATTTGATCTTCAAAAAATTCATTCTTGAAGAAACAACTAATCATTGGAATACAGCACTTGAGCCTCGAGATGTTATAAAATTGATTCACGCTAATTATAGAGAAAGTCAATTAACGGGTTATGAAATATGAAAAAATATACTCGCAAAGACGATTTTACAATTCGCCAGATTATCTCTTTAGGAAACCATGAAATTCTTGCCATTCGACAATGGTGCTGGAATTATTTTATGGACAAAAAAGAACGCATTCGAGCAGAAAGAAATAATGCATTGGCAATATTAGACACGACTTGGGACGATACGAGAACATTTGCATTTCATTTTTTCAAAACCGAATTTGATGAAACAGATTGGGATCTAGAATGTCTGATCAGTATAGTTAGATTCTGTATTACCTGCGGTTGAACAATTTGGAAAAGAAATCATTACCCGATATTTTAATCCTGATGATGGCGTAACTTATTTAACTAAATTAAGCCAGCATCCTCAGTGTAAACATTCAGTTTTTTGTGACTAATTATCTTAACACATATGCTACAGATAATCTGCCTAAGTTGAGAGAGCTTGAGTTTTATTTCCGCTCTGTATTAACGCGAGTACACAAAGCCAGAGTTGCTAAACAGCGTATTTTTCAATTCTTACATCAGGAAGGGAAAAAAAGCGAAGAAGCTGCAATTTTTGTAACAGAAATTATTGACGAAGTTTCTGCTACCGTAGCAATACAAGATAAAGCAAATTGTATCTCTATTTTGACCATTTAAAAATGCTATACCCGCAATTACATACCCATTTAATCCTTAAAAACTAAGTTATGTTATTTGATTATAAATACAGCGGAAGTACCATTGTAAATAACACCTCTAATAGCCCTGGGAATGAGTTTTTCGCCAGATACTTTGCGAGAACCTACTTTTTTTGTTGGAAAACTAAACAAAAAAATAGCTTTTAGAGAAGCTATTTCTGCGTTGCATGACGTAGTAATTTCTGATTTACGTTTTTTTCCAAAGGATAAAGAAGAATATAAATTATGGGCTGCAGAACAAGAAAAAATATGGCTTAGCGAATATATGGCCGATTTTCAGATTGAAAATGTTAGAGCACGTATTCAGGAATTGAAAGAAGAATTGAGTATTGTTCAAAAAGAGAAAAGAACAGTAATGGGGCCTTTTAACAAAGCTAAAACTGCCTATTTTGATTATTTATATAAAAATGATAAAGATGCTTGGTATGTTTTAGACCCAGTAATTACAGTACATCCTGATGAAGTCTTTTTTGAATGTTTCAGTAAAGACGAATCATCTTATGGGAAATTAAGCTGCAATTATAATATATTCACAGAGATTAGTGACTTTAAATGTGGTACAACAAATATTGATTATTCAGAAGGATTATATAATGAATTCCAGAAAATAAGAAATTATAAAGAAACCGAATTTAAGATTGACCCTTCTGGTTTTGAAGCTAAAACAACAAATGAACAAGTCTATAAAGAGGTAAAAATAGATTTGCCTGATTCGTGGGTTAGAGGATTTTTACAAGTAGTTCAGCAATGACTTTACCTGCAACTATACTCGATTTACATCCTATGGACATCTTTAGCTTGTGCCAATATTTACGACGCTTCAAAGAAAAGAAAGGACCTAGAGCTTTACGATTTATACTAGAACCAGACAAACCTATTAAAGTAATATTTGAGCCTTTGCATGACAGAGTACCATTCATCGCTCTATTTATCAAGGAAACGAATCTAAAACAATCCGTATTTGGGGAAGACGTCGATTACTAATTTTAGAAGACTAATTCCTATAGCACGTAATTTTAAAGTAGTTTTATTGGGTTCAGGTTTACCATCCTTTTTTATTGCCGACCTTGGCGATATGTCTTATACTTTAGGCTTATCTGGTTGGACTAAAAATGATTGGAGTACCGCAGGAAATTTTGATTTAATGGCACCAAGAAGCAATGTTGATTTATTTACACAGGAAAAAGTCTTCAATGCATTAAAAGAAAATTGGCTTGATACGTCTGATAATTTAGCCAAAAAACTAAATCTTGATTCTTCTGTAGTTTCGGCATCATTAGCCGCATATACTCAAGCTGGACGAGTAATTTATGACTTAAATTTAGGACTATATCGTGTAAGGGAATTAACTCAAGAACCTCTAAACATGAAGTCATTACGTTTTTCGAGTCCACAAGAAGAGATTGCTAATAATTACATAACCGAAAATAGAGTAAAAATAACTTCGACTGCAAATGCTGATCAATTGCAAATTAAAGGAAAAGTAAGCGATAAAAATTTTACTTATAATACTCTTGCAGTATTAGACAAAGATAACCGACTCATTGAGGGCAATTGTGAATGTTCTTTTTACAAATCAAATCAATTACGAAAAGGACCTTGCGAACATATTCTAGCAACCCGAATGACTTTGCAAACTAAAAAAGCATTATAATATCAAAACCACGAATGTACTATTCGTGGTTTTTTGTTTTTAGAGACATAAAATTATCTAGTCTTTTTCTTTGCTTTAAGTTTATACTTCATTACATCTTTTAGCATCAATTTATTGTTTTTATTAAAATGTACTAATTCTGAAGCAACATCAGGGTTTTTATCAATCCTATTTGCAACAATTTCATAAGCTATATTTCTAGTTAAACCCTCAAGTTTCTGATCCTTACTAAATTCATGTTTTAATAAATGAAGAAATACCGCAGCATTTTCAGGAGACACATCTTTATTATAAACATTCGTTATGGCGAGAGATAATTCTTCTGTACTATTGATGTTTGCGAAATAATTATTTAGGCATTTTCCGGCATCTTTATTCGTCTTCCAGCCCTCTAAAAGGATTTCCTGAGCTTCTGTTACATCACCAATCTTATTTTTATAAACCAGAGAAGCTTTTACATATTGAAAATTCGCTTTGTAGTTTTCTATTACTTCATTAAAATATTTATCAGCTTCTTTTTTGTGCTTGAGCATCATGTACAAATCACCTACTTTTTCATCTTCATTGAGTTCTTTATAAAGTGCTATTGCTTCTTTGTAAGCATGTCCTTTCTCATAACATTCAGCAGCCTTTTTTGTGTTTTTTAAATACTTTAAATAAATCGCTGCAGCTTCAGTATACAACTCCCCTTTTTCGAGAACTTCGGCTGCTTTATGATGATTTTTGAGTAATTTCAGATAGATGTGAGCTGCTTTTTGATATTCTTTATTTTCTACAAATCCTTCTGCAAGTTTTTCGTAACGATTTTGTAAAGTGGAAAATCTATCTGAATCTATAAGTGCTGCACCTCCTGAACTTGAATTCGATTTTTTATTTCCTCTTGATAAAAGCGAAATAATCAAACCTACAATAAGTGCTAAAATTACAAAGCCAAATAATGATTGAAATTCAAAATGCGCATTTTCTGGATTACAACTTCTGATAAAAATGACAAAAAAGATAGCAAAGCCAAATTTTAAAATTTGTTGAAAGAATTCTGTTGTGGTTGGTGAAACATTAAACATACTTCTACCTCCAAAAGAAAATCTTCCATAATTATCTCCTCTTGAAGTCCCCAATGTATCTAATGGAATCGCTAATTGCAAAGCTAATTTTGGATTTTCATCTAAGAATTTCAAAAACTTATCCATTTCTTTCTGATTCCCTTTCATTACTTTTTGTAAATCAAAAGGTAGCTTCCCTATTATTTCTTCTTCAGAAGGTGGGTTTTCTATAGTCTCTAAAATTTTTTCCTGATCTATCTCAATACGCATCGAAGTTATGAATTGCGGAATCGAAACCGTTTTTGATGGTTCTGTTATTTCGGTTTCTTTTAGTATTGGCAACTGAAGAAAATCTGTCCAGTTTACTTTTTCCTTCAATTCAACCAAACCAATTTCAGGATGCAAAAAATGATATTCTTCTGAAAACAAATTATGCCATTCACCATCTGTTAACTCAGGTGTGATTAATGTATTTTCAGGAATAAATAACTTGCATGCTGCCAATTGATAAAAATTGTTTTTACCGATATCCGTAATTCTATTTTTTCCCTGATTAAAAACTACTAAACAGCCAAATAATTCATTTGCACGGATTCCCGGAATAGGAAAAACGGCAATAGAATCAAGCGATAATCCAATATTTTGAATTTCCTGAAGCCATACTTCCGCAGAGGCACTTTTTATAAAAATACCTCCTTTAGGAAATATATTTTTTGAATTTATCTTTAGTTTAAGCTCCATGATGTACGATATTCAAAATAAATGGTTTAAAATATTTTTCAATAAATACGTCGTCAGCCACGCTTTCTTTTGTATAGCCCGGAATAAAGTAATTATTTCCAGCGTATTCTCCTTCTGTTGCCATAATAGTTCGCATGTTAATTACAAACGGAATATAAAACTTATCAATTCGTCTATCACTGCTTTCAAAAACCAAAATCCCATCCTGATTGGTGATTTTACTACCATCTCCAGACTGAAAATATTGGATTTCTATATAACAAACTGCTCCATTATTTTCGATTTCTTTTTTTAATTTTTCTGCTGCATCTCTTGTTACGCTATTCAAAACAACACCAAATTGCCCATCGATAATTTCTTTAGCTTCTTTTAATGTTTTATCAGTATTCGTTTTTATTATTTGTACAACAGCCAAAGGGGATGTTCCTTTGTTTTTTAAAATAAGATTAACTTTTTCTTCAAATTTTATAGATAATTTTTCTAACTGTCTATATGAAAATCTATGTTCCTTTCTGAGCTCTAAATTCTCAATTCCATACCCATTAATCATCAAGAAATTATCATAAATCACAACACTTTCTACTTTTTTAATTACACTGTATTTAACTCTACTGTTTTTATAATTATTAATGAAAGAAGAATTTTCTTCAAGATTATTACTAAAAGCTTTTCTTATGCTTTCGTTTCTTATTTGGGTACAATGAAAATCACCATCAATCTGCCAAAAATCCGGTAAAAGATGCATAACACCTCCAGCAAAATAAAAATTATTATTATATTCAAATACTTTGAGAGGTGCATCATTAATCTTTTGATTAAAATCTTTATAGCTTTTTAATTCTTTGGTGCTAAGATTTATAGTACTAGCATAGTGTACTAAATCATAATAATGGTACCAAAGTATTTTCTCTCCCTTGTTATTTGTTTTCATCGCAAAATTGCCATTCCTAAACGGAAGGTTAGAAGCTATTTTCACAAATCCCTTACCAAATCTATCATTCGAAAACATAAATAAATTACCATTTATGTACATATAAAACTCATTGTTATGAGTGAATATATTTTGATAAGATCGCTCAACAGGATAAAGCAATGGTATACTTTTATCTGTTATTTCTCTAGCTCTTTGTTTTTTGTTTACATTATCTTTTTGCCATAATTCCTCTAACGGCATAATTATATGTTGCAACAGTTTCTTGCCTTTATTTTGATTTTTAAAAACATTAATATCCTGTAATCCTATTGCAAAAACGTATTTTATATCATTAAAATATGCACTCATTGCATTTTGCATCGGAGCTAATTTTAGGCTTTCTTCTGAAGAAAAAAGAAAAACTTCCTGATTCTTGCTATTGATTTTATTTGCTGCAAAAAATGAATCTAATCCTGCTGAACAATCTAATTTACTGCTAAGTTCATTTAACGAGTTGATGACTTCGTTGACGTTTTCAACTGCAATTTCTTTATAATCTTCGCCAACAACATAAACCTGACATTCGATATCGGTTTTAGGATGTCTGGCAATTGCAATGGCTGAAGCAAAAGCTAAAATTTTAGGATTTCCCCAGTTTTTTAATGTAATATCTATTAATAAAATGCGCTTGAATTTGTCTGCTTCAGGTGGTACTTCACGCTGAATATACAATGCTTCATTATTAGCAATTCTTGACATAAAAACATCATCATCATACGCAAATTCAGAAATGACGAGTTTATCAAAATCTCCTTTATTCGTTAAATCCGAAATTCCTCCAAGCGGTTGCTCACTCGGATGATTGTGATGAAGTGGAATATTTAATCCCGACCAAAGTCGTTTGATAAGACTTCCTACATGAAATGTTTTATCTTCCTCAATAAGCTGATCTACAAAATCAGTTATAGTATCAGACAGATTTTTTTCTTCTAAAATTTCCTCATCCAACGTATCGTTTAAATCGTCATGAGGAACGATTTCCATTGCATTTAATATCGATTGAAGCGTTGGAAACTTAGTTTTCAGCAAAGCCAATGTTCTGAAATCTTTTCTAAAATTAGCCTCGTTGAATGGCGTTTTTTCAGCTGTTTTTAATAAATGTTCTCTGTAATCTTTATATTCATCAAGAAGATTTTTTGCTTTTTCTGATGAAACTCTATTATGACATTCATGAAAAATAGTCTGAAATAACTTCATTCTTTTTTCGCCAACTTTATATTCATTTGGTAAACTAGACAGTAATTTCAGAAAATCTATACTGGCACCCGTTCTAAAGGACTGAGATTGCGGAAAAGCGGTTACTATATTCTTGCTTCTTACCAAATTATGAATCATTTCGATTGCTTGTTCATTCTCTGTATTTGTAGCTACAATGGCTAACAATAAAGTTCCAAATGGCGGAATACTATCATCTGAAAGGTATTCTAAAATTTCAAAAACAAATTTCTCGTAACCAATAGTTTGTCCATTAGGGATTGTTATAGTCTCAAAGACACTATCTTCAGATAATATTTTATCCTCCATTCCCAGAAATAGTCTTCGTATGATTGAAAGTAGTTTAGAAATTCCATTTTTTAATTTATGAAAAAGTTAAGCGAAATGAACTTATTGAAAGTTGTTTTATATGTGTTTTTGAAATAATTGAATAACTATTATCGGTATTCCAGAGTATTATATTTTCTTCTGATTGATTTAATTTTTCCTGAAGTATTTTCGATAAAGCAAACCATTCAAAATTATATCCTGTTGGAATTAAAAAGTCATTATCAACCCAATATGTACTGCCTTGTATTGGCAATAAAGGATTCCCAATAATTAAGGCGCTTTTATCTATAACTACCCATTGCAAAGGTTCTAATCTATATTTAGGAGCCGACTCTATATACAACTTCAACTCATCGTAATCTACAAGCAAAGCAAAGGCCTCTTTTATATCTTCAGAAAGTTTTAAAACTATTTTGAGTTTTTGGTCTACGCCAAAAAAATTATGATTGAACTTAGGTAAAGAAACCGGTAATGCACGTAAAATTGGAGTCCACAATAATCCTGAAGGCAATTTTCTTGAAGGCAAAAGCTTTCCTTTTTCAAACAACAAATTGTCCTTTAATTCATATATCGTTTTGTATGGAATTTGCTGAATTTCGGCTGCATCAATTTGCTCCAAAGAAAAATCTTTAATCCAGATTGTATCAGTTTCAAAAGCCACTTTTAGTTATCCCAATGCCTGATTGATCTCAAAAAATGGTTGTGTTCTTTTTTAATTTCTAAAAAATACATATTAAATAGTTTGAAGTATTTTTTGCCACAACGATTCTATATGATCCTGAATATATTTTTTATTTTCTGCATCTTTAATCCAATCGCAACGGGTTTGAATATATCGTAATTTATCTTTTATTACATTTTGCTCTTCAAAAGAAAGATTTTCATCTTGCCATTTTTCAGTTAGGTAATTCACTTCTTTCATCACACTTTCGGCATCAGGAGTTTTGTTATACAAAGCTTGCGGATGAGCCGAATCAGAATTATCTTTTTCGATAATCTGATTAATTATTCCTTCTATAATTTCAATCTGTTCTTCATTATCCCAAATGTATTTTAAAACCCATAAATCAGATAAAACTGCCTCACTCCTACCACACATTAAAGCACTTGCAGCAATAAGATTCTGAAGTTTTACTGCACGTCTGTCTGATACTTTTATACCTGTATTTCTAAGGCTATGAATAATATCTACGTATTCATTTCGAATTGGAGTTAAATCTACCTTGCGACAAAGTTGTTGCAGTTCTCTAATTTCGTCAGCCGAAATTGTTGGTGCTTCTTTAGCTGCATCACTTTCTAATTTCCATCCTGCCAATAATACTTCGTGTAATAAATCTGGTTCAACGTAATCACATTTTATTCGAATTAAAAAACGGTCTAACAACGCATTTAGTGATTCATCCTCTGGCAAAACATTACTTGCTCCCACAAACATAAGTGCAGGAAGTTTTTTAGTTTCTTTACCACGACGAAATATCTTTTCGTTCAAAGCCATTAATAAACTGTTCAGAATTGCCGAGTTTGCATTAAAAATCTCATCGAGAAATACCATCAGAACCTTCTGGCATCATACCTTCTGTATTTGTAATCAATTCTCCTTCTTTAAGTTTACGAATATCAAAAGGTCCAAAATTTCATTAGGTTCTGTAAATCGGGTCAACAGATATTTAATTTTTCCCTCCTCCAATTCCGTTAGATAATGCTCTGATAATTGCACTCTTTGCCGTTCCCGGAGGTCCTAACAAAAAGGCATTTTCTCTTGCCAATAATCCAATTCCTAGCAAATCTATAATTTCATTCTTTCCAACAAAAGTGTCTTTAATATGCTTTAAAACAATATTTAATTTATCGGTAGTTTTCATTTACTTACTCCTATTTTTATTTTATTCGTATAATATTATAATTGCGCCCAAAAGATTTTTCTATAGTCTCCAAATCCTATTTCTAATTGTTTTTTTATAAAATCAGATTCAGTAAATTTTATTGCTTTTCTCTGTACAATTCGGTCTATGTAAAGCTGCTTCAAACAATCATTAGCATCAAGAATCTCAAAATCTATCCTCTCCATGTCAACTTCAAATCCAACGGCTGAATAATGAAACTGAAATAAATGTTTTTCAAGAATAGGAATAATCAAATCATCTGGATCTATTCTTTTCATTTCCATAATAATCTGAGGTAAAAAACGCAAACAAATATCTGCTGAAAGTATTGCCGAAGCATCTATTTTTCCCTTATAATCAGGCAAAAGCATCACCAAATCATTACTATTGTGCTCTCTATATAATAATAGTTGTGCAGCTAGATATACCGTTTTGGATGCCCACAAAGCAGCAAGAGAATTAAACTCTAGAGCAATGCCTGGATAATCTAAAATTTCCCTCTCATATTCGGTTTCCAGAAATGAAACAGCATCTGTCTCTTCTTCTTTAGAAATGATAATTACTTTATCATACAAAATAACCTGTTCAATTGTTCTGAGATGATAAATAGTATCTAAAAAAGGTGTTTTTGTGGTATCCATGCTATTAAGTTAGTTTCTTTCTTTTTAAACTAATTATGAAGTAAAATCTTAAGTCTGTAAATATATAATTAAATCCTCTCACTTATAAAAACAAAAGTTAAAACCACAAACATTATATTCGTGGTTTTCTGTTTTTTAATCTATTAATAATTGAGTAACTGCAGCAGAATTAATTGCCCAATTTACATCGTAAACCTCATCGGCATCTGTTGTTTCTACAATTTCCAAACCTTGTGCTTCGGCTTTAAGAGTCAAAAGACTACCTATGTTTAATTTGCTGCTTAGCTTAGATAATAACGCTTTTACACCTTTATAATCTAATCCTTGTACAACTTGGCCTCCAAAAGTCATCTCTAACCAAATAATTTCTTTTTTGGCTACATCCAGCACTCCAAAAACTAGCCCTTTTGCAACATTTTGTGTTACCCTTACCTGATGATCTACACAAGATGGATCATAAGCTACTCCTCTTTTCTCGGATATTTTCATCGGATGTTTGCTATTCATCCAACCTAATATTAAATTTGGAGTTATACTTCCGTTACTATATGCATTACATGTAAAGGTTACAAACTTGGCATTTGCTTTTGCTAATTTGTCAATATTAATGTTTATATATTCAGCCGTTCCTATTTTATTCGGAATATATCTGATATCTCCACTATGCTTACAACCTGTGGTTTCTAATCGGCTAAAAGAACAAATATCGGCACTATTTTCATAAGCAATATGACAGCTTAAATCCATATCCAGATGTTGTGCAGGTAAATCATTACCCCATTGCATAAATAATCGTACCTCATTACCCTCAATCGGGAAACGTGTTCCCATCAAAGCCACTGGTAAATCCTGAACGTTCTCACTTCTATCTCCTATTGAAACTGGCATATTAAACAATTGTGGATCTATATAAATTGTCTTATTATCATTTGGCATAGCCGCAAATCTTTTCTTCATAGCCAAGACACACATATCTTCAATTTGCTTTTTCATTGCATCCAATTGCTCATCAGTATATAATGATAATAATCGATTTGGTTCAATTCTTTTTGTTAGTACCTCCCAATGGTTTCACACTTCTTTGAATTGTTTTATCAAAATAATTTTGAGCATACATATTCAAAGTAAAAACCAAACGCGCCGGTACTTTATCAATGATTTCATTAAAATGTGCAATTGTTTCATCGGATCCAAACCAAAGCATATTCGAAAATAACGAACGAGCGAATAATCCTGGGCGTTGTTTTAGTAAAGCAAAAGTTTTATCTGTATCTAATTTCAAACGAAAGTGATTCAGATTTCCTTGCCAAACTTCGTAAGTCTGGTTATAGAAAGTATCTAATAAAACGGCTAATTTTTCAAAGCCTTTTCTTTTACTATACTCTGGTAAACGTAATGCTCGTATAAAACGAACCCACATTCCTCTTTTTGGATGCATGATTTCGCAAGCAGCATCGGCGCTCATTTCAAGATTATTCAACCAATTGGCAACCATCAAACATTCTTTTCTAGAATATTTAAGTTTTAAGCTCTCTTTAGCTGTCAACTTAGACTTAGCACTATTATCCAAGAAATGAGCCAAATGCTGATTGTTTTTTTCAACTCTTTGAATGATTGTTTTTGGATCTATAATTTGCAATAAATTGGTTTTCTTATACCATAAATACCTCAAAATATCTGTTGGTGCTTTAAAATATTGTGTTGCTTTTTCGGCTTGATCTTGTTCGATTAAAGCGTCGATAACAAGCATCAACGTTTCTTTCATTCCAACAGCAACATCTGGCAATGGCAAATACGCAATTAAAGTTTTTAAACTTTCTATCTGAGTAGCATCCAAAGCTGTTTTTGATGTTAATAACGAAACAAAGAAATCATTCAACTCTTTTTCCGACCATAACTCTAAAACTTTTTGTTTACTTCCTTGTCCAAAATTTTCAATTTCTCCAAACTCAAATGGAGTTCCACAAAAAGGACAGCCATTATATCTTTCTAAAGGAAAAGTACCATTAGGAATAATATGCCCACATTGCAAAGTAATTCCGTTATTAGATTTAAAAAGATTAGCAAACAAAGTCGCCATATGATCTAAAACAGATTCTCCAGTAGGCACATTCCATTCTTTGACCAATGGAGTCCAGTTTTTGTTAGTTCCTAAAACATCTTTTAAAACCTCTAAAACTTCAATTTTATAATTCGGATTTACATTGTTTAAAGTATGTAATAACGATTCAGAAAAAGTGAATCCAAGTTTTGAAACGTTGGCAGCTAAAGCCAATGTTGTTCCAGATATTTTTTTAACATCATTCGCAATTAATTCTGTTGGAATAAAAATTGCGTTTTGACGTAAACTGATTTTTAATAATTCTTTTGTTTTCATTTTTAATGATTTTAATAATTAGATAATTGTGTTTCTAGTTCTACCTAAAAGATTTTTGAAGTAAGAAACACTTGACCTTAATTTTGTGGAGCAGGTGGGATTCGAACCCACGACCTGGGCATTAAAAGTGCTAGAAGTAAGTTAAGATTGACCTTTTAATGGTAATTTCAAAACTAACCTGCTCTAACCGCTGAGCTACTGCCCCATTATTTATAAATGTATTAATCGGTAATTGTCTAAGTATATCTTAAAGGTTATTGAAGTAACTTAAACTTGACCTGATCAATTCATTTATTTTATTTAAAAGAACGTGTTTTTAATTTCTTAAGCAAATATTCAAATTTTAGTACGCAATTATTCTGCGTAGTGCAATATTTTTTCAAATATGTATTAATTTTTTACTTTTTATAAGGCATTTTACTTCATAAATCGGAGTTTATTTTGCGGAAACATCCTTATTAATTAACCAAAAACAAGTAAAACTGTCTCTCTAATTACTTTGTTACATTCCTTATCAAAAACACATACTAATCTATAAATCAAGTATTTATACCTGATTGTTTTTTAATTAAATTAATTATTTTTATTCGCTTTAAAAAAAACTGCTATAAATAAATCATACGTTCAAAAAACAGAAAGTTAAATTATTAAAGTAAGTCTATTTAATAACCTTTTAAAACTAAAAACTATGAAAAAGAAACCAATCTTATTTTATGATTTTTCAGGAATGATTAATGACAAAAGTCCCCCCACTCCTTATTCTGTTCTTAAATACAATAGAATATAAAAAAAGTGATTAACCCCAAATCAAACTAAATGAAAAATTTATACAAAATTGCGCTATTTTGTGTATGCGGAATCACCTACTCGCAAACACAAAATGACATAGAAAAAATTCGATCTAACTCGAATGTATCTGAATTAGAATCGTTAAGTCAAAAATTCAGATCAGAAGCTGAACAAAAAAAGCAAAGAATTTTAAGTGTAGCAAAGACCAATGGCTGGAGCGCCTCTTTTACCAACAAAGACGGAACAACTAGCGAATTGATGGATATTAGTCCTGATGGCAAATCCCCAATCTATTACACACCCGACAACGTAAATGCTGCCAAATCTACGCGAGCAAACTTTTTAAACACTGGTGGCGGTTTAGGTCTCAATCTTAACGGGCAAACAATGACTGCTTATGTCTGGGACGGAGGAGCTACGCTTCCTACACACAATGAGTTTGGAGGAA
The DNA here is from genome assembly GCF_056783245.1 of Flavobacterium sp. TC780. Classification (NCBI taxonomy): domain Bacteria; kingdom Pseudomonadati; phylum Bacteroidota; class Flavobacteriia; order Flavobacteriales; family Flavobacteriaceae; genus Flavobacterium; species Flavobacterium sp. TC780. The sequence continues at coordinate 21,329 of NZ_JBXBAV010000163.1, forward strand.
GAGTTACTATTTCGGATGGAGTTACTGTTATTGGTGCAGGCAACAATAGTCAACATGCAAATCATGTTACAGGTACTATTGTTGCAGCTGGATTCTGTCGCCGCTGCTAAAGGAATGGCAAATCAGGCCAATGCAAGAACAAATGAATGGAATAGTGATTTACCTGAAGCAACTACAGCTTCAGCAAACGGAATGTTATTATCTAATCATTCTTATGGATGGGCTACAAGAAATCCATCAACAGGAGCTGTCTTAATAGCCCCATGGCAATTTGGATCATACCAAACAGTTGCTAGAGATTGGGATAATGTAATGTACAATGCTCCTTATTACTTACAGATAAAATCTGCAGGTAATGATGGAACTGATAATACTGCAAATCCAAGCCCTTTAGGAGGTGCAGGCTATGATAAACTTACAGGTTTTTCTACCTCTAAAAATAATCTGGTTATTGCTAATGCAAATGATGCAGTTATAAACGCAACAGGAGTGCTCACGAGTGTAACTATTCATGCTTCAAGCAGTCAAGGTCCTACTGATGATTTAAGTATAAAACCTGACCTAACAGGAAACGGAACTACTGTATATTCTACTGCGACACTTACTTCGACACCAACACCTTTAACAAATAGCAGTTACGGTAATGCTACAGGAACTTCTATGGCAGCTCCAAACGTTACAGGAACTTTACTCCTTTTGCAACAACATTATAAGAACATTACAAATAATTTTATGCGTGCTGCAACATTAAAAGGTTTGGCACTACATTACGGCAGATGATGCTGGAGCTACTGGTCCTGATGCTATTTTTGGCTGGGGTTTATTAAACGCAAAATTTGCTGCTGAAACAATTACTAAAAACGGAACTAACTCTATTATTCAGGAACACACTTTGACTTCAGGATCTAGTTATAGTTTTAAAGTAGTTTCTGATGGTATAAATCCTCTTGTTGCTTCTATATCATGGACAGATCCTGCTGGTGTAGCCTACTCTGGCAGCACGCCAAATGTTAGCACAGCAAGATTAGTTAACGACTTAGATATACGAGTTACTAATGGATCTGGTACTTTTTTTCCTTACAGACTTACATCAGCTACAACAAATGGATTAGGAGATAATACCAAAGATCCTTTTGAGCGCATTAGTATTAATGGTGCTGCTGGTATTTATACGGTTACCATTACTCATAAATCAACATTGGTAAACGCGCTGCAAAAATATTCAGTAATTGTTACTGGAATTGCATTACCTACTACCGATTTATACATAAAAGACAGACCTTATGACACTGGTGTTCAACCAAATCCAATTCAGGTCCTATGTGGATAAGCGACGATATATGGGTAAGACAAAATATCGATGGAGGACTTGTACATGAAAATCCTGAATTTAAATTATCTTCTCCAAATGGAGTTTATATCAGAGTTTATAATAGAGGCGCAAATACAAGTGCATCTGCAAAAGTAAGATTGTATTTTACCAAAGCTTCTTCAGGATTAACCTGGCCAACTAATTTTGTGAACTTTAATATTGGTTCTGTTAAACATGGAGATGAAATAGGAGAAGTAAGTATTCATCTATTCCAGCTGGTGGTAATACTATTGTAATGATTCCTTGGTATCCGCCAAATCCAGCATTATATTCTACTGACCAACACCATTTCTGTCTGGCTGCAAGAATAGAATCTCCAAATGACCCTATGTTTAGTGAATTAACTGGTGTAGGTATTGGTGTAAATACTAAAACCAATAATAATATAGCCTGGAAAAATTTAAGTGTTTACAACTTAAATACAACTGATATTGTTCCTCCTACAACAGTATTTGTAAGGGGCATAAAATCTAAATTTGTAAATCTAAGATTTGTAGATAAAGGCTTTAATGAGCAATTAAAAAATAATTTCTTTGATTTAGGCGGAGTAATTGAAGCTACTCTTGATGATAAATTATTTGAAAGAGCTCAGGCAAATGGATCTTTTAAAGGTATTGAGATTATTGGAAAAAATAAAATTCTGATAAAATCCAGAGAAGCAGCAATTGCAAATTTACCTATCGATTTAGAAGAAACTTTTGTAATATCATTCGACTTTAGAGTAGCAACAGTCTTACCTGCTGATGAACAAATCACAGTAGATTTTATTCAGGAAGATGCTCTAAAAGGAGAACTTGAAGGAGGAGAACGTTTTGCGCTTATAAGAGAAGGTAAACCGAACACTAAAGCAAATACTGCTTTAGCAACTGAAACTGCCGAATCCCGACTAATTACAATTTATCCGAATCCTACTAATGGAATATTTAAAATAAATATTACTAGTGAGGAACAAGGAACTTTAAGAATAACTAACATTCATAACGTTACTGTTTTTCAAGAAAAAACGAGCAAAAAAAGAATTCAGTGTGAATATAGCCAATCAAATTCCTGGAATCTATGTTGTTCAGTTTGTATCAAATAACGGAACAATAACCACCAAGAAAATAATTAAAAACTAAATTCATAAACCTAGATTAACTCAATTAAACGGAAAAACCACGAATGTACTATTCGTGGTTTTTCTTATTTAATGCTTAGCATGATATCTATTTAATTACGCAAACACCAATGCAAAATTTTAGCGATATTCTTTGCATCATCAACACCTCGGTGATGTGTTCCTTCTAACGGAATATTTAATAAATGCAAAGCACCATTCATTCCCGTTGGCTTTTGTAAACCGAATTTCTCTGCAAAATGAACTTTTACATTAATGTGCTCCTCTCCCATTGGATATAGAACACCAAACGACCTACATTGTTTTTTAAGCATATTAAGGTCGTACTGACCGTAACTTGCCCAAGTATATAAATCGGGTTGATACTCGTCTGTCAATTTTTCAATCGCTTCTTCAAAACTTACTCCATTTTTATCCAGTAAATCCTGAGTGATGGTCGTTAATTCTGTACAAAACGGACTCACACTCGAGCGTTGTGGCTTTATCAAAATGCCCTGATTTTTAGTAATGATTCCTGTTTGGGAATCTAAGACGGCTAATCCAATTTCAATAATTTCATTTTGCTGCCCTTTCGGGACTTCACCTTGCCAACATGTGGCTTCTAAATCTATGATAATAATTTTATCTGTAGTTTTCATTTTTCTGTTTTTTTTAATTGTTGCGTATAATTTTTCTAACACATAAAAACATAGCTTTGGTTTGCCCACAAAAGAGACGTTTCACTTATTTTAAACACACATAGTTACTATGCGAAAGAAATGTATTTATCTTTGACTCTCTTCTTTTAGAATAAAAATCTATCTTTCTATGTGTTAGGAAAAAATTATCTGCTTTTTATCTTAATTAAATTTCTCTTTCATTTAAAAGAGTCTTTATTTCACGAAGATTTCCTTCAATTGACCAATGACGTTTCCGCTGCCAGAAATGGTAATTTCTCCAATCTTATCAGCGATTTTTTCAACATATTCCATTTCTTTCAATTTCCACAACATCTCGTTTTCCTCCATCAACTTTGCTGTGTTTAACAAACTTCTTGTTGCGGCAGTTTCTTCTCTTCGCATAATGCTATTAGCTTGCGCTTTTTTCTCGGCAACCAAAACCTGATTCATGATTTCTTTTATATCTCCTGGCAAGATTACATCTCGGATTCCAGCATCTGAAATTACCAATCCCAACTCATTAATTTTAGCTGTTACTTCATCCAAAATTGCATCGGCAATCGTATCTTTTTTGGCTAACAATTCATCTAAGGTTAAACCTCCTACGAATGCTCTCAAAGCAAGTTGCATGGCAACATACAATTGTTTTTCAAAGTCTTTGTTATCAACCAAAGCTTTCATGATATCAACAACCTGATATCTCACAAAGAAATTAATCCTTAATCCCGCTTTGTCTTTTGTCAATAATTCCTGTCCTGAAATCTCAACATGTTGTTGTCTTGCATCAACCGTTTTTACTTCGATAGTAATTGCATTATTCCAAAAATAATGAGTTCCTGCTCTTAATTCAGTTGTAAAAGTTCCGTTTACAAACAACAATGCTTTATCATTGCTGGCAACAATAAATTTTCTTGCGTACAACCTCAATTTAGCGTTCTCCAATAAATTCATTGGAATATTTTCGGTGATATAAATTTTAGATAAATCTACTTTAGTAAATTCATTTTTTACAACACCTTTCCAGAAAGCATATCTACCTGCGGTTAAAACTTCTTTAAAGTTACCGTTTACAAATTGCAATACAATTTCGTTATCGGCAACCTCAACTATTTCTAACATAGAAGCCAATACTTCATTTTGCAACAATATATTCAACTCGTATGGCGCTTGAAATGACAAGCCCATATCAAAAATCATAACATTTTTATTACCCAAAATCCAGTGAGAACCATCTTCTAATACCCTAACCAATTTTCTGTTCTCGAATACCAACCCTACTTGGTATGCATTAATTTTAATTCTATTTATCATTTTTATTTTTGTTTAAAGTTTTTTTGGTTTCATGTTTTCCAACCAGTAAAAAACTTAGTTATATTTTCTATTTTCTTAAATCTATTCTCTTCTTTTCAAAATAAAAAACTTCATTGTCTCTCTCCTCCGAGAAAAACGGACGAATAGTTTGTTATTTGCTAACTCCAATTGTTTTGCGATTCTATTTTGTGAAAGCGATTCTAAATTCTAAAAAAATCACTCGAACAATCAAATCGAAAAGAAAATGAGCTTTTCAAAATACATTGCTATTCGCACTGGTTTTATCGTGATTGTGAAATTTTGAACTTTGCAATCCTAGTTCCACAGACAAAGACAAATCAGTTTTCTTTGGTTATGCATCTTTTTAAGAGTGATGCGCTCTAAACACAGATAAAAGTCTGTTGACATACCAATCGTCCAACCGAATCTGAATCCGGCGCAGGATTCGAACCTGCTGCTTTCTATTGTTCTACCTGACTGAACTATCACATTGCTGTGAGTGGGAGTCGAACCCACGACCGATAGAGGAGATCGTTTTTTGGAAAACCATCAAAACCTCCAAATCAAGTTGCATAGAAAAACATAATACGCTTTCGCGAAAAGTTCTCTACAATGGTGCTATACAGAAACACGCAACAAGACTCGTTTGATATTTTTAAAACCATAAACAATCTAGTCTATGGTTTTTATTATTTTTATTTAAAAGAACGTGTTTTTATTTCTTGAGCAAATATTCAAATTATACTACGCATTTATTCTGCGTAGTATAAAATTCTTATTTTATCCATTCCATAATAGTTTCCAAATAGGCTTGTCTTACTTCCTCAAATCGTGTTATATTAGGAATATGATTTACTTCTAACAAATATTTAGAACCATCTTTTGCAACGATATAATCATTCCCGATCATGTCCATTTGCAAAGTATTTTTAATGTGCAACGTATCTGCAAGCAAATCAGGATCTACAGTCATAAAACCAGCATTACCAGGATGAATAGATTTTAACCAAGTATCACCTTCTAATTTAATTTGCCAATACCTATCTCCTATCATCATTATACGAACTGCTTCTCCATCATAATAAGGTTCTGTAGTTGCTGTAAACTCACTTTCCCATTCTCCAATAAAACGATGTTTGTTTTCGCCACAATGCCAATTTCCCCATTTAGCAACAGTATCTTCTGTTACATTTATAGAAGCTCCTGCACTTATAAATCCTCGAGGTGCGCTAAATCTTGAAAGAGATAAAGCTTTAACCAAACAAGGAATTTTAAATCGACAATCAAGCATAGCAGCAGCATTAGGATAACAAGCACCTTTCCAGATGGCTAAACCAGAAATAAAATCAAAATCATTATCATAAATACCATAATAGACTACTTTATCTACTGGCAACATTCCTATACCATTTGCCTTTTCCATATAAAGGACTTCCTCTCTTACTATAATTTTTGGTATAGACTGATGCCAGATAATGTGTCCTGAGTAACTTGCTTTTATAGTATCATATTCTTCTTGTTCAATACCTACTAAAGCAATTCTATTGTAATCTTGTTTCATGATTTTAATAATTTAATGTTGTTTATATTTTATTTTTTTAATCTGCCACGAAGACTCAAAGACACTAAGTCTATTCTATTTTCTCTTTGCGACTTCGCGTCTTTGCGTGAAAATAATTTTGCCCATTATACTTTGTCAATATCTCGCAAAGTCGCAGAGCCGCAAAGTTTTAAACACTTTGAACCTTTGAACCTCTGCGTCTTTGAACCTTAACAAAATTGTCTGAGAAGTAGGGTTCGAACCTACGACCTCCCGCGTCCAAGGCGGGTAAACAACCACCGTTATCTTCTCAGTTATTTTGGGTGTTTTCGGGAATCGAACCCTGTTCTTCGGATTCACAGTCCGATATTTTACCAAATAAACTAAAAACACCATTTTTATATTCTACAATCAAAACACAAAACACTTCGTTTCTCTTTGCGTCTCTGCGACTTAGCAATAAAATTGCTCGCTATCTTATCTTTAACAGCACTTTGTCAATCTCTCGCTAAGACGCCAAGTCGCTAAGTTTTAAAACCTCTGCGTCTTTGAACCTTCTAAAAAAACTTGTCTGAGAAGTAGGGTTCGAACCTACGACCTCCCGCGTCCAAGGCGGGTAAACAACCACCGTTATCTTCTCAGTTATTTTGGGTGTTTTCGGGAATCGAACCCTGTTCTTCGGATTCACAGTCCGATATTTTACCAAATAAACTAAAAACACCATTTTTATATTCTGCCTCGAAGCCACTAAGCTTTGATTCCTTTTCTTTGCGACTTCGCGTCTTTGCGTGAAAATAATTTTGCTCATTATACTTTGTCAATCTCTCGCAAAGTCGCAGAGCCGCAAAGTTTTAAAACCTTTATTCCTTCGTACCCTTGCAACTCTCTGCTCCTTTGAGCCTTTGAACCTCTGCACCTTTAAACCTTCAAAAAATTAGCGGCTCATACGGGAGTCGAACCCGTTTCTCCCGAGAGACAGTCGGGAAGGTTAGCCAGTAACCCCAATGAGCCAGTTCCTTCTAGAGAACACTTGTGATTTTGGAAGGGCTCGAACCTTCATTCAAGGTTAATTAACCTCCCTTCTACCAATTGAAATACAAAATCATTTAATTTTTGGGCATAAAAAAAGCACCCGATTAAAGGTGCTTCATAAGATTCAATAAGATATACCTATCCTATTGCCAGTATCTATGCACCTGTATTGTAATAAAACCAAGATCGAAACTCGGGTTTAGCAGTTGTACGTTATATGTGTGATGTTTGAAATCCATTTTATGTGTTGTATTATATATTGAAATCATTGTCATTATTAGAAATTCGTTTTCCAGATTTTCTTCGGCAAAGATAAAGTCTAAAAAATCAATTATCCAAATCATTTTTAAATTTATCTTACTGACAATCAAACAATTAATCTCTATTTAAAATCATAAAAATCCCTGTCCGCTTATATAAGCAGATCCTTAATTGCATCAAATGACTGTCTCTCATCAGATTACTTTTCAAGATTATATTTCGCTATTAGGTTTAATCATTAAACATTTTATCCTTTATTTTTTTAATTATTTTTATTTAAAAGTTATTTCCAGTCCAATTAGTATCATGTTGGGCCACATTATTATCACATTAAGCGAAGCCAAAATGTATCAAAAACAAAAAAAGCGCCCCGATATCAGGACGCTTTTATATTTTTATGTTGAATTTGAAACTACAATTTACACTTCAATTCTATAAAATACATATCACATCCATAGCCTTTAGCAGGGTAAAATCCCTCTAAACGATCGCTATTTTGTCTTACTGACAGATTAATATGTAGATTCTTTATTTTCATTTCGAGGGCAAATGTAGGTCTTTTATTAATATAATTAAATAATCCTATGTAATTAATCCTGAAACATTTATCATTCTATCAAAAATAGCGACCAATAATCTCACTTATATTTTTAGTTTACGTCAGAATAATTCCATATTTTTAAAATATCTAATTATAAGATTCTTTATCAATTCAGTTCATATAATAGCATGAAAAAACACCTAAAATACATAGATGGGAATTCCGATAAATTTTGGCAAATTGAAGTTACAGGACTAGAATATACTGTTACTTATGGAAAAAATGGAACCAGTGGTACATCCCAAACAAAAAAATTTGCAACAGCTGATGAATGTTTAAAAACCGCCGAAAAATTAGTAACCGAAAAAGAAAAAAAAGGATATTCAGAAAATGGCGATGTTACTGTAGCTTCAAAACCAAAAACGACTAAAAGTTCCAATGCTGATTTAGTTTTACAGGAATACGACGCCATTATAAAATCTAAAAACATTGATTTAGTATTGCCTTTTCTTCAGGAAAAATCAAAAGGTTATATAGAAGCTATAAAAAAGCACATCAAGAAAAACAAGCGCTATTGGATGACGTACACTGAGTTGTCTAAAGATCCAGATTACGTAAAAAAAGGCAAACATGATTACGGATGGGGAACCCGTGGAGATAAAATACAAAGTGATATCATTACATTAAGTGCTATTGCATTATTTGATAAAACTGACATTAATTCCTGGGATGAAACTCTAAATTTATTAAACGAAATAGACGAAAAAAAACAAGTCCTGGATGTTTTATTATGGGCAAAACCCAACTGGATAGGAACTTTTATTCTAGACAAGATAAAAAAACAAGATTGGGTTGGCTTTAATTATCATATTCTACGAAAACTTGAAGATCAGGATTTATTACAATTTAATCCAGAATTATATGCTTTAACTTTAGCAGCAACTAATGAATGGCGAGCCAAGATGAAAACTCGAAAGTTCATTACTAATTCTTTAAATGACAAGCTGACTTACCAAAGAGATATTCCAGAATTGTTTAATTATGAAACGATTCTTCATAACAGTTTTTTTAGAGATAATGATTCACAAGCACATGATGAATTTCAAACTTGGGCGGTACTTTATAAATCGTTATTAGACGATAATAAAATGGAACGCGCTTTCTTTATCGAAAATGCCATCCTGATTCAAACCAAAGAATGGAACAATAACCTGAAATCTTTTTTCAGAAAAAGAATTGAAGAGTTTAATGTAACAGCAGAAGAACTTATTATCCATCAGGAAAATATTTTCTCTTATTTACATAATCCGTATCCGCCAATAACAAGTTACGGAATCGAGCTTGTTAAAAAAATGTACGAGCATCCTAAATTCAAAACCAAATCATTTTTTGAATGGCTAGAACCTTTAATGATGCGTAGTGATTGCAAAGCTGCTATCAAAAGTGTACTGCCTGTTTTAGAAAAAATCGGTAAGTCGAACCCTAAATTAAACAAAACGATTGCATCAATTATAGCTGACGTTTTTGTAATTTCTGATTTGGCATTACAAGAACGAGCGAGTAAGATAATTGTAAAAATTGCAACCGAAAAAGACGCTGTACTTAAAGAGAAACTATCTTCTTATGTTACTTTGATGCAAGGAAATATTAAATCGGGATTAAGTAATTTTATTGATAATGAAGCTTTAGCGGTTGACGACTCTAGTCTCGAAGAATATATATTTGCTCCTAAAAAAGAAGCTTTACTTATCGAAGAAGTACAGCTTCCTACTGATTGGAATGACGTTGTGTTTCAGTTCGGAAACTTTATCGGTTCAGAAGAAGTACTGGATACTGAAATTCTATTGAACGTATATATCATGCAAAGGGATTTATTTCCATCTGATTATTCAGCACAATTACAACCTTATTTAAAACAACTGCAAAAGAGCTATTTTGAAAGTGTAAATAAAGATTATGTAAAAACCTTTTTGATGGATAAAATTATAAACATCGAAAATAAATTCAATAGCAAACATAAACACTATTCTAAAATCAATACGCTGCTGTTAGCACAACCATTATTGGAGAAAGTACAGCAAAAAATAAATGAAAATTCAGCTTTACCACTACTCTCTTTTCCTAGCCATAAACCGTATTGGGTTGCTCCTAAGGTTTTATTAGAAAGGGTTATTGCCTATCAAAATACAAACGAAGAAATTGATTTTCTAGATTTAAGCATTGCTATTTCGCGAATGCCAAGAGAAAATACCGAAGAAGCTATTCCGCTATTGGATAAAATAGAAGGAGAACTGAAACAGTTATTATCCTTTTGTTTGGGAGTAGATCAAAAATTAAATTTAGGTTCCGAATCTCTATTTTCGAAACTATTGGCAACAATGGGAAAAACAACCAAAGAAACTGGAATATTATCTCTTTGGGCAGTAGCAGCAAGAACATTTTATCCAAATGATACTTTCGCCGAATTTGAAAATACATATTTAAAAGAGGTTCCTTTTGTGGTTTCTCCATTTGTACCTCAGGTTAAATTTAAAGAAAAATGGAATGAATGGACCAACTATCAAACCAAACAAAAAGAGAGAACTCCATCTTGGTATGAACTCCGATTTGACTTGCCTAATTACTCAAAAATTCCAAATTATTTATTGTACAGCCTGGATATCTATCAGCGCCCTAATAGTTGGGATTATTTACTTAACTCTGCAGGAAATACCAATTACTGGCACAGTCTAACGCCACAAAATGATGATGCACTTGCTATAACGCTATTGCAAAATTGTGGTACTGGCGATGGGTCAAAACCTGATTTAAAAGGTTTTCTGGATATTATAAATCGTCCTGAGTTTACATTTTCAGACACTTCTTTACTCTTATATGCTTGTAGTTTCTTTCAGGAAAAGAAAGACATCCGATTAATGGCTTCTGAGGTTTTGATTAATTTGGTCGAAAAACAAGCGGTTGATATGGAAGTATTTGCTCAGAAACTGGCTTTCTTAGCAACTGGAAAATATGGCGTATTCTTACGAATGGTTGATGGATTAATTGCCATAAAAGATGTTTCGCCATTACATAACGATGCTTTACTGAAGTTGTTTAATTCCTTTTTTGAAAATCTTGATCTAAAAGACAAGTTACCAACGAGCTTCAAAAAAATCGTCGAAAACTATCTTGATGTTTTAACCAAAACAAATCAAAAGCCATCGCCTAAAGCAACTGTTTTCTTTGACCAATGGAAAGATAATGCTTCGCTTAAATCATTGATTAAGCAAATTTTAAAATAAAGAAAAATGACTGATTTAGAATATAATTATAAAGGAATCTCTACGTATAGCAAAACCAAAGGAATTAATAATTTGGTTTTGGCACATCAAACCGAAATAGAAGAAGTTAATAATATCCCTTGTTTTTTCTGGGGCAGTTTAACCGATCCTTATGTTACTGCAAAATGTTGGAGTACAATTGCCAAAGTGGTTCGTTCTAGTTTTGGCCCAGTTCCTCCAAGTCTTCGTGATCCGATTGTATCGGCAGGAGCAGAACGATTGCGTTTTGAAGGATTTTCGTCCTGCAATGGTGTTTATGTAAGATTAGACATGAAACCCGAAGCTATTGATGGCGAATTTATTGCCAACGGAACGACCAATGTCGATTTTAATGACCCAATGCTAAATGCACTGAATGCCATTCAAAAAAACGAAAAAGTAACTCTTGCCGTTGGTCAGCAAGAAGTACAAGTTATTACTACCAAAGCTAAAGTGACCGAAAAGAAAGTGACTTTACCTATGCGATGGATTAAAGGTTTAACAAGTGTGCAACTTTATCTTGCCGATATGGATGTTAAATATGAATTGAATAAAATTCAGACCATTCAGTTATTTCAAAGCTTGCCAAAGGGAAGCGTAAAAGGAGATTTTTTTATCACCAAAAGAGCAGGAAAATTCATGTTCTCGACTTTGGCTACAAATGACAGCGTTCGAATTGGCGGTGTACAGCGTTTGCGATTATTAGAAGGAATTCTGGCAATAGTAGATAAAATTTATATCTATGAATCTTCAGACAAACAGACTTGTGCGATAGTTTCTGAATTTGGGAAAATGCAATTGTTAATGGCTTTTTCTCCCGATTCGTACCGCGGATTTTCAGGCGAAGGAAATGTTTCCGAAACCATGACCGAAAACTTACCGATAGAATGGGTTTATGGTTTAAACAGCTTACTCAAATCAAATGAAACTTTTGATCCTACGATGCTTTCTATAGAAAACGATATTGATTTTGGCACTATGGATAATCTTACTTCTAATTTATCCTCAATGGGATTATTAGGTTATGATTTAAGCGAAAAGGCGCATTTCTATAGACGTCTTCCTTTTAAAACCGAGCGTATTTTGTCTTTAAATCCAAGGCTTAAAAATGCCAAAAAGTTAATCGATAATGAAGACATTGAAATCGTAGAACGCAGAGCCGATTATATCGAAGCCAAAGTAAAAGGTTCGGGCGTAATACACAAAGTGATTATTGAAGGATTAAACCAAAGATGTACTTGTGATTGGTTTACTGCTTATCAAGGTAAAAGAGGAATCTGCAAGCATATCCTAGGAGTGAAAATGATGGTTTCTTAAAGAGTTGGGTTTTATATAAAATAATTTAATTCAAATAAGAAGAAACATAATTTTACTCTTTACCAAATCAAACGCGTTTTTTACGAATCTCTATTTTTTTTAAAAAATTTTAATACCTTTGAATTTATGAGCACAGCAACTAAACCAAAACACATTGGCAGAAATATTAGCCGAATCAGAGAACTTCGTGGTATGAAACAAGAAGCACTTGCGCAGGCAATTGGTTCAAACCAACAAGCCATTTCCGGAATTGAAGGAAGCGAAGAAGTTGATGCTAAAAAACTGGTTGAAATTGCAAAAGCACTTGGCGTTACAGTAGAAGCTATTGAAAACTTTTCGGAAGAATCTGTTTTTAATTTCTTCAATAATTTTTACGATAATAGTTCAAATACTGGTGCTCAAGGAAGTACTCAAAATAATCATTGTACTTTCAATCCTCTTGATAAAGTTGTGGAACTTTACGAACGTTTGGTTCAAGCTGAAAAAGATAAGGTTGAATTTTTAGAAAAATTGATGAAAGGGAAATAATATTCTCAATAAGAGAATTTTTTATATATAAAATGCGCAATGTGAATTGCGCATTTTTTTCTGAAATTTAGATTATTGATAATCTTATTTGCTACAAAGTCAAGAACTTCACCAACAACAGAAAGTAAAACCTTAATTAATTTACAATTTCATTTACCTTCTCACATGCTTTACTAAAAGTCAATGGACTTGATTCTGCTATATAATAACTATTATTAGAATTATCTATTAATAAATTAATATGAAAAATACCATTACTATTATTACTCTCAATTAGTTTGCTTCTTATATCCAATAAAATGGCTTGTGTCTTGTGGTAAGAATTTGGATTTTTTGATAAATTAAAACATATTGATTTAAAAAAGTTATTGAATTATTAAATGCTCTGTCAAATTCATCATATAAATAAATTTTATCAAAGAAAGACTCTAATATACTATAATCTTCAACTGCATCATAATTTGCAAAATAGTTAGAATTAGCAGATGCATATAAATCAACATTTAAAAATAGTAAATAATATCGTATAGCTTCTATACTATTTAATTCAAAAAGTACATTTAAAGAGTTGGAAATAAATCTCCTATCTAAATCTAGATTTAAACTAATTTTTTCTAAATATTCAATTGCTTTTGAAATACAATAATTCTGTTCTATTTTTTCTTGCATTAAAACAGAAATTGCATCCCAACTTTTGTAACTATTAATATTAATAGAACATTCTTTCAAAAAAGCGACATCATGTTCTAATTTATAAAAATTGTATAACTTTTTCTCCAAATTATATTCTCTAATCTTCTTTTAACAATTGAATTCTAACATATTTCAATGATGATTTTAGTGGCTTTTCAATAACGTACTCAATATATTTATCTACAACAAAGCTAGAGAGATTATCTTTTTTTAGATTGTTTTCTATTTCTCTATCGAAAGCCTTTTCATCCTTAATTTTCTCCTTTAAATAATCAAATAGAGTTTTATCATCATTATATTTTTTTACATCTGGAATGGCTAAAGAATTTAATAAAAATTCTTGGGGTATTATAAAATCTAAAGCTCTCGAAAAATATATAACATATTCCCACCTAGTATAATCATCCAAAAATGAGTAGCCTCCAGAATTATTTTTAACAATTAAATTAAAATTAACTTCTTTTACAGCTTTCTGTATCCATTTATTTATAAACTCTTTTTGAAATTCTGAAACTATGATTTTTGATACCTTCCTATCATTTTGTAAATTATACTTTATCTCTTCAATAATGAAATCGTCGTTATCTATTTGTTCCTTAACATCACTTAATTCAATTTGTTCTGAAAAATTATGAATCAATCTTCCTAAAATTTCAATTACTCCATCAATAATATTTCCATGTCCGTTTTTAAAATACCAATTCTGATTAATTTCATAGTACATTTCAGCACTAATCTTATCCCCATTTTCATTAAAAAGATTTTCAAATTCCTTAAGTAGAAGTTCTTTATCAAATAATAAATCAAAGTTTTTCTGATGTTTATTTTCATAAACTTCTTTTATTTTTAATATTTCTTCTTCTGAAAGTAATGCTTCGTTAAATTCAAAACCCTTCTTAATCATTTCATCATTAAAAAGTTTTGCTAAATTTTTATCTGAATTTTTTACTAGAGCGTTTCTAAAGTATTCAATTTCATTTAATTCAATTTCATTTTCTATTTTAAATTTATCAATAACATACCAGATGTTCTCCTCATTCATCAAAGTTGATAAAAGATAATTAGTGTTTTGAAAATTAAAATTTTCTAATATATATTTAGAAATCTCATTAATTGATTTAACATCTATCTTTGAAATTAATTGCTGTAAAGGTCTATCTAAATAAAAATTTCGAGTTTTAATATCAATTTGCTTTAATAACTTAATAATAAACTCATTGTCAATTTTATCAAATTCAACACATTTTTCAATTAAATCTTCTAGATCTCCAGAATAAATATTAACATTAATTCTGGAGTCAAAAAAAGTATTTTGCCAAATCGATGAATTTATCAACATCTCTAAGTTTTAATATTAACTGACTTAATATATAGCTATTTCCTCTAACAACTTCATCTTTTTCATCTCTTGGTTCGATATTATTTTCCCTTAAAAATTCTTCCATAATAAAACCTGCATATTTATCGATATCTTCAAGTCCATTAATTATTTTCAAGAGCTCCACGTTAATTTCCTTACTCGTTTCACTTTTAAAAATTTCTAATAACTTTTTAAGATAATTTTCATCATCAATAGTAAATCTTTTCTTAGATATGCATTGAAGCATTGCCGATTTTATCTGTTTTGAATTATCTGATGCTTTAAGATTATCTATTAAAAAAGATTTAAAAAAATCATTACTTGTTGTAGGTATATTATTAAAATATCCTAGTAAACTCAAAGCAGAAATTCTAGCCCTAAATTGTTTGTTTCTATCATTAATTATATCAATTAAAAATTTAAAATTAACATAACAATCAGAAAATTCAGCAATTTCATCAATACTGAAGTTTTGGTCTGTGGTAATCCAGTATGTCTTTTCAATACATCTATCAATAAAATATTTTTGAAAAACTTTAATTCTTAAATCTTCAGTTATTCTATCAGAATCAGCCTTTATAATTAACTCTATTTGATTTTTTTCAATCCATTCTATTAATTGATTTCTAGACTTACCATCGTCCATTAGATTAATTAAAAAAGATATTGCATTAAATAATGTAGGATGTACTTTATCTACAATTTGAATATTAATAATTGATAATATCTCTTCAAACTGCTTCTCCGAAAGAGTTTTCGCAACAAAATACTCTTGTAATTGCCTATGTTCAAAACTAAATTTTTCTTGTTCTTTTTCAAGATTAATGAAAAAAGGTGTTTCAGTTAATTTAACATAATCAGAGCCAATTAATTCATTTAATTCGGCTGATGTTATAAAGTTCTTTTGTTGAAATTCATTTACGAAAGCTATTTTTTTTAAATTTTTTATCTCTTGAGGAATATCTAAGAATCTTTGTTTTACAATCTTATTTTTATGGTTTTCTAAATGTTTATCAACATATATTTCCCACATTATAGCATCGGAATCAGGTAATTTTTTCTCAGATAAATAATATTCAGCAAATAAATTTAAAAAAAAAGGAGATTTTAAATATTGATAATGCTTGTCTAGAAGAGATAATTTGTCTAAATGTATACTAAATTTCTTTTTTAAAATTGAACCTCATTGCTCAAAATTTAAATCTTTTAAATAAAAGGTTTCAAATTCTGAAATATTTACAAGATACTTTTCAAAAATATTTGTTCTACAACTTATTACATATTTAAAATTGGACAATTTGTGCTGATTTAAAAATATTTCAAAAGCTGATAAAAAATCTGAAATTTCAGCTATTTCATCTAGCCCATCTAATATGAATATCATTTGCGGAAGCGATTGCCATTCAGGATAACCTATTAAATCTTCAAATTTATTTATTGGTCTAAAATTTTTTAAATTTATAGAAAAAAGAACTATTCCATTTACATCAATTTTATTCCATAGAGATATAAATAAATTTTGCAATTCTCTAGATTTACCAATGCCAGGATTTCCTAACAATACAATTTTGTCATATTCAAAAATATTATCTTCTAAAGTTTTAGAACTATTATTATCATCAAAATAAAAATTTAAAGATTTTTTGTTTGATTTAATTATATGCCTTGGTTCATAATAATTTTCATTCATGATTTAAATTGATTTTGATTTAATATTTTACTTAAAACTGGAGTTCGGTTTTCTCTATACAATTCAAATCCTTTAAAACTATTACTCTTATTTTTATCAATTCCTCCATCGCCAATTGTATTATCAAATATAAATATCTTGGAATCTGGTCTATTATTATATACTCTATAGTGAATCTCAATTATTCTATACCCTAATAAATCAATATCAAAAACTTGATAACCTGACTTATACTCACTATTTGTTTCATTAGGATTTAAAAGGGATGCACGACTTCTAAATCCATGACAATTTCCATGAGGGCTATAAAAAATATTTGTTTTATTCGAATGATAATGCCCATATAACATAATTTCTATATCATTTCTAATTAAAAACCCTTCAATATCTTCTTTCTCAATAAAATTATCTATTGAATGATGAAATAATAAAATGTTTAATTTTGCATCAGCTTCTTTTAATCGATTTAATCCATCGTGTAATTGCTGCATACCAAAAAATAAATCACTATCGTTTTGCAATTTAATACTCTTACATCTCCATGAATCATTAACTAATAAAAAGCCAATATTAATACCGCTGTAATTATAAATATATGTAGATTGATTATTTGAAAATCTATAGTCATTATTACCATTATGAAATTTAAACTCAAATTCTTTGAATTCTTTAATCCTATGACTATGCTTAAGGGTTGTATTTTCTTTTAGATAATTATATGTATTTCCAATATTTATATTTTTAACCAAATCATACTCTTCTTTAAGTAAAATTTTATTTTCATCAATATCATGATTACCAGGTATAAAAAGAAAGTTTTCCTTAGAAAATGCTAATGCAGAAATAATAGGTTTTATAAAAATCTCTTCAAAAATATCATATGGACTTGGATAAATTGCTTTATCTTCATAACCATCAATTTTATATAAAGAATGACCGCCTTTATCTACTAAATCACCAGTTATTACAATTATATCTATTTTTTTTGTCCTATTATATGATAACAAGTCGTTAATTAAAGCATTAAGA
This sequence comes from Flavobacterium sp. TC780, assembly GCF_056783245.1. Lineage (NCBI taxonomy): Bacteria > Pseudomonadati > Bacteroidota > Flavobacteriia > Flavobacteriales > Flavobacteriaceae > Flavobacterium > Flavobacterium sp. TC780. The sequence goes on from NZ_JBXBAV010000163.1 coordinate 39,078, forward strand.
TAATTATTTTTAAATTCTAAATAATTACTTTCTGAGAGATGTATATCTGAAAGATGAATTATACGCATATATATATTTAACTGAATTGTAAATATGGGATATTAATTAAAATTTTCCAAATATAACCAAAACAAATAGCCTTCAAACCCCGTAAAAATACCTGATTTAAAAGCCAACAAATAAATATCTAACACAATACCTAACAGGTTTTAGAAACCTGTTAGGAAATGCTAAATCCCAAAAAACTCTTTAGCATTCCTCGTAGTTTCCTCTGCAACTATAATTCCCGAGACTCCTTTAAACTCTGCAACAATTCCTGCAACAAAAGCAAACTTTAAGTTTTTTTATTGTTCTTGTTTTTTCAACATTTTGAGGTTGAATGGGACAGTAATATCTGTTTTTCCTATTCTATGTTGTATAATTATATGTGATGGTGTGTTTTTAAACTTACACTGAATTTGATCACCCTTTATTATATCTATACTATTAGGTATTGCTTTCTTAGAATTTAAATTTGCAACTCCATATATATTATAATCTCCATAATAACCTTCTTCAAATTTAATTTTCAACGATTTATTTTTAATATTATAAATATATCCTTTAGGCAAATTATTAATCTCATATTTTTTTTCTTCATATATGGGTTTGCGTATATTAATTCCCCCTACAACATTGTCATAAGCATTGTTTTGATTCTCTATTTCAATTGCGGTAATATTAGAAGGAGAATATTGTCCAAATATATCTATTCTAGACATCGCGCTTTCATAATTAAATATCCTTAGCGAGTCTTTTTCACTTGTTTTTAAATACATATCAGAAAATGAAAAATTTAAATTTCCGGAGTATTTAGATGGCAATGAAGCATAAATCATATATGAATTCTCTTTTTTTAAAGTTGAAATCCCTATTTTCAAATCATTTCTTACAATAGAATCATTTAAATTCGTAAAACTTCTATATTTAGAATAATATGCATATTCTTTATCTTCTTCTTTATCTTCTTCTTTCTTTTCCAGAACTGGTATTGCTCCCAAGTCAATTGTCTTAACTTGACCTTTATTAGATCGTAAAAAGAAATTGAGCTTCTTAATTTTTCCTAAACCTCGTATAGTGATTATATCAATCCCATTATACAAATGATTAGGGTTTTTATCTTCTTCTTTATATCTGTTTTTTAGATCAAAATACGAACTCCTCATATCTGGATAAGGCATATCATGATTTCGATACCATAAATAATGTCTAAAATCTGTAATTCGTCCTTCGCTTTCAATAGTTTTACCATCATCATCTAGTAAACTCATATTTAATCTGTCAAAATCAAATTGCATCTCTGTATTTTGGCCATTTGTGCTTTCTTTACTATATCTATAATTTGGAATTTCGAGCCTTTCGTTTCTAAACAAATAATCATTATAACCCACGGCTATTTTATTCAAAGAATCCTTTTCCTTTTTTTCATTTCTTTTCCCATATGTATATGAATAATCACTTTTTTTAGACGTATTTTCAATCGCTAGTGTTGCTGCATCATTTCTAAAATCTAATACGGTTATATTCACTCCATCTTTAGAAATTTTTTCGCCTATATTAGATTCATCAATAGAAAACCGTTCATATCCATCTGGTATAAAAATTAACACTTTTACATTGTAAGAATTAGATTGTTCTTTGGTTAATACAAGTTTAAATGGATATTGTATGCTACTTACTTCTGAATGATCTATTGTAATATTTCCATTATCATTTTTAAAAATCTTTGTAGAACCTTGTAATTCTGCTTTTAATTTTTCGAAATTAAAAATACTATCATTATAAACAGGTTCGTCAGTATAACTACTATATAAATCTAAATTATAAAAAACCCCTCCTCCTGAATAGGAATCTTCTAATTTTGCAAAATCTAAAAATACTTTCTGCTGTGCGGTCAATTCTTTATTACAAGAAAACAAAGTAAAAACTAAAACAAAACCACAAATTACCTTTCTCATCTATATGCTATTTTAAACAATCCTTAATTAATATTTTATTATACTTCTAAAAAACGAACCTCATCAAGACTAATATTCATCATCAACTTTTGTTGGTTTTTTATTGCGTGTTGTAATTTCCCAATTCTCTTTTTGATATGGATTATCCGTTTTTCCGATTTGAACTAAAAATCTTAATTCTCCTTTGCGGTCCTCATCTTTATCAATTAAAACTCTAAATCCATAACCTTTTATCTTTTCGACATATTCGTTAGCTAAAGGATTGTTTTGATAATAGTTTATTGCAACATTAATTTCTTTTGAAAACTGGGTATTCTTAGCTAAGAATTCTAATAATTGTAAAGCAGTTTCCTTTTTAAATTCTGTATCGTTTATTATATCTGGTTCTACTTTATAAAACGTAGTGAAATTTAACTCTAAATTGTCGCAACCTCCTACACTTGCAGTAATTATAGTATCATTCTTTTTATAAATCTCTTCAATAGTTTCTGTATAATTATGCATTTCGATACTTCTGGTTCGTTTTTCTACTCCAGGAATAGCATTAAAAATGGTTTTAGATTTTAATTTTGCAACTTTGCAACTCGACAAATACGATTCTTCATATAGATTACCATTCTTGTATATAAATGATAATGAAGCCGATTTTAAATTTTCTACAGAATTAGAATACGTTCTGAAATTTTGTGTAACCTTAATTTTAAATTTATTTCCAATAAAATTTGCTTCGTCAATTATATTATAAGAAAAAGGAGCGTATCCCAGAATACTATGCGATTCTTTCTCCTTAATTTCATCTTTCATAATATAAAAAATAAAATCTTGATTTGTGTTTGCATTTCCTCCCAACATTCCTTCAGATGATCTGTTAATTACATAATCAATGATTCCATCATTATTAAAATCTCCTTTTTCAAAAATTGAAAATGAAACTGTATAAGGGTCGCCATCATTTGCAAATGAAACATAATAAGGCGATTCGGATATTTGCATTTCCTTATATTTCTGGGTGCCAATCTCCTCCTTAATAAGTCTTTTTAAAAGGTTACTTTCTATTTCGGTCGGAATTACTTTTTCCTCTTCTGGCTCTACAGCCGAAATGGTGTCTTTAATACTCTTTTTATGTACTGCTTTTACTTCTTTTTTACATGAAAATGCTAAGACAATAAATACAAGCAAGATTATTTTATTACTTTGAAAGTATACTGATTTAAGACTCATTAATCGATTTATTTTTTATCTGTTAAAATTTTTAAGTTTAATTGATTTTTTTGGCACTTATTAGATGTAATACGATCCCAAATTAACAAATAAAAAACCACAAACTCACAAGATAAATTTGCAAATTTGCGGTTAAGACAAATTAAATTTTTAATTCTAAATCCCAAAAAACTCTTTAGCATTCCTAGTTGTTTCGTCTGCAACTACAATTCCCGAGATTCCTTTAAACTGCGCTACTGTTGTTGCTACAAAAGGCAGAAAAGCAGGTTCGCAACGGCGTTCGTGGTATTTCTTCAAGAGATTGTTAGGAACGTTTTTTGGAAGCATGAATGGCGCATCGGTTTCTATCATCATTCGATCTAGCGGTACGTATTGAATCACTTCTTTTAAATGGTCAAAACGTTTGCTGTCGGATATTGCTCCTGTAAAACCAAGATAGAATCCGTTATCGAGATAGGTTTTGGCTTCTTGTAAGCTTCCTGTAAAACAATGCACCACCGCTTTTGGCAATTGTGGCAAATAGTCTTTTGTAATACTCATAAATCGTGTAAAAGCAGCTCTTTCGTGCAGGAACAATGGCTTCTGAACTTCGATTGCTAATTCTAATTGTGCTTTGTAACAGGTTTCTTGTACGTTTCTTGGCGAAAAGTCACGATCAAAATCGAGTCCGCACTCGCCTACCGAAACTACCTGTTTCTGTTTTAATAAGTTTCGTAGTTTTGAGATGCTTTGCGCATCAAAACTTTTCGCATCATGCGGATGAATTCCAGCTGTTGCGTATAATATTCCTGGATATTCTTTTGCTAGTTCAGCCGAAGCTTCACTATTTTTTACGCTTGTTCCTGTTAGTATCATTTGCGATACATCGGCATCTAATGCATTTTGTATGACATCGTCTATGTCATTGTGGAATTGTTTATTGGTTAAATTAATTCCGATATCTATATATGTTTTCATTTTTTTTTTAGATACTAAGGTTCTGAGAGGCTAAGATGCTAAGTTTTTTTTCCTCCCGTTACCTTAAATTTATTTTTTATTATTTTTTGTTTTTAATCTCGCAAAGGCGCAGAGTCGCAAAGTTTTTTTACCTTAGTATCTTAGCAACTTAGAACCTAAGCACCTTTAATTTAAAAATCCCCATAATACACTTGGAAGCATGGTAATTTCAGATCTTTTCGCCATGTATCTACTACTTGGTTTCTATCATCGAGAACAAACTCTACAAAGTATTTATCTTTGATAAAATCATTATAAATTTCTGTTTTTACGATAGAATCTTTTCGGTTATCCTGACTTTTTCGCATGATCAGGTCATCAAATTCTATTGTATGTTTTTCTAGAAACCTCAACGTTGGTTCTTTGTATCTATCTTCTCTACCTGAAACCAACAATATCTCATATCCTAATTTCTTGTAGTTTCTCAACACATTAGCTACTGGTTCATTTAATTCATCCTGATCGCATTTACTTGCATCAAAAGGATTTCTCCCGTTCATCAATGCCAATGTTCCGTCTAGATCGCAGATAATTGCTTTTGGCAATTCTGGATTTTGGATTGCGTATTCTAAATTTGTATTCACTTTTCTTATTGATTTAAAATCAAACTTTTCTTTTGTTTTTTGCAATTGATGGTACATATTTTCAATCACTTTTTTTGGTACTTTTCGATCTCTTTTTCCGTTTCGAATCAAAAGTTCTGCTAACGGTAAATCAAACAATTTGAATTCAATATTAGCCATTTCAGAGAAATCGTTTATAGGCTGTTTGATGTATTCTAACTTTACATTACAAGTATCCAGAATAACATTCCATCCATTTGAAAGCAAGGTTTTTATTTGCCCGTTAACAATTTTAGAAATCATACTTTCATATGCCGGATCCATAGCTTCCTGAAATTGCGAAAACCTAATTTCATCACGGCTTATTCTCATCGTTTTAGGTTCCGTTCGCACTTTCCACTCGGCGAAGGTACTTTCCCTGATGCTGGACAACCCGTAAGTATCGTTAATGTTGGTATCTTTTTCATTTTGTTATAATCTTGGATCTAATGTTTTTTCTATTTCTTCGTTATTGATTCGCTTCAAGAGCAATAAACGCATCAAGTAATTTTCTTCTTCTAAATCTTTATACGGAATCTGAAGCATTTTCTGATTGATTTCCCAACCATTTATCGATTATTCTAACTTCTTCTTTACATTCCTTTTCTCTAAATAATGATCAAAATCCTGATGAAAGTTCACTCCGTAAATCATCGTTAGATAATTGTTATTTCTGACTTTAAAACACGGTGGCAAATTTTTAATGTAATTCTGAACTGGTTTAATCATTATGCCTTCTTCATTCTCATTAGTTAGTTTTTCAAAAAACGAATACATTTCCTTTAGCTTTTCTTCTTTGTTAGCACTGGTAATTTCTAAATGCAAAAAAGTGTCATCGTTTACCAAATTCATAAGTCAAATTAGAATTTGGTATTACTTCATCTCCACCAATATTAACCACTTTTAAAATCGTAAACGGTTTAAAATGCAATTCGGCTTCATTTCCAAATGTATTGATCTGATTCTGAAACACCTTTAATGATTCATCCTGTTTGGCAACATTCGGTATTTTTACAATTCCCGAAGCTTCGTACTGACGAACAATATGTGATTTGTGTTTACTGCCGAATTCCTTTTTAGTTAATTGTTTTTTATCTAAATGTATGTTGTAAACAATTCAGATTCTCTCATACTTTCTAATTTTTCAAGTAGTCCTGAAGATTGCAAATACACATTATGTGTCTTTAAGGCATCATAATATCCTATAAATTCTTTTTCGATTAATCCTGCTCCTAAAACCTTCCAAGGCAATAATTCTGAAGCTATTAAAATAGTTTCGAAATCTGGAAAAGTAATGATCATTTTAGCATACAAATCCTTCAAACTGCTAATTGCTTTTTCTACATCAATATGATCCATTTTAAAACCATTTCTGGAAACGAAATAGCTTTCATCAAGATTTCTTTTCAAGTAAATGGTGCAATACGAACCCATGTATTTTTTTTGAACTACAAATTCGGTTACGCCTTTTCCTAAAAATAATTTACCGCTTCCTCGATACTTTCTATTTCATTTTTTGTCCTGCTTTTTGGTGCTGGCGAAGTGGTTGGTGTAAAATCATTTATCTTATTTTTACAAAACCATTCTATTCTATTTCTTACTCTATAGTCTAACATCTTTTACTTTTTTTGAATGATTACTGCACTTGTTGGGTAAACTCCATTTACACAATCTCCTACTCCATAATAGGTTTTAGGGTTTGGAAAAATCTCGTCAATCAATTCCACAAATTCTGAATTTGATAACTCAAAATCGTGATCGTCGTGCCTAAATTCCTCTGTCAGTTCATAATTCACATTAAAATCTTTGTCTGGAGTTGTTACAAATAATTGGGTAAACTGTGTATTATCACGTATCCAAATTAATAATGCTTTTGCCTCTTCTAATGAATTATGCTCAATCACCTCACTTAAAATAATCTGATTTTCAAATCCTTTAATTTCTTCTAAACTTTCAACCCAATGCAAATTATCTGCATTCTCTATCCCAACTATTTTATCTGCAATAGGTTTAAAATCTACTTCGTCGTACGCATGATATTCCTGTGTAAATCCTTTTTTTAGCAACATTTTAAAATACTGCATTTCGCCACAACCAAAATCTAAAACAGGTTCATCAAAATTGATTTTATTACAAATAAATTCTTTTCTGGATTGATGTGTATCTGTAAAAACAAATTGAACTTTGTTATCAAAATACGCTTCTAACTGTGGTTTGAATTTTTCGAACTGAACTGGAGAACGCATAATTCTTTTTTATAAAAAGATAAAATACAAAATACGGAACACCCAAAATATTGGTTAACATCGTGATGTGCTTTTGAATAAAAAAGTCATCGATATAGGTATAAACTGCATATTTGTTGGTGAAATGCGAAAACAAAGCTACAAGCGAAAATTTCTGTAAGGCTTCCCTAACCGTTGAACCTTCTATCTTTAATTCGAAATTACTTCCAATTTTATGCTGCAATGAAACTCCATCGATGTATTTTGATAAAAGATAGTTTCCGTTTTTGTACCAGCCCGAATCGATAAAAAAAGTAGCTACTTCTATCGTACATTTTTCAGTATCAACCTCATCGTAGTTTCTTTCTAACCAAGAAATTACTGTTTCACTTAAACTTGCATTTTCTTTGTACAAATGATTAAAAAATTCGGTTGCCATATTTAAAGCCAATAGCGGACTACAGTAACTCTGAAAATCGATTTGATTTCCTTCTTCTGGCAAATAACTATGTTTGCCATCCATAAAAACACAATGATATTCTGTAGCTGAAATAACATTTCCCATAATAACTCCGTTTTTTAATTCTTTCAAATAAAGACCTTGATCCGTATTTGGATTTTTATAAAGGATATCTAAAAAGTATGTATTGTCTGATTTAAGTTTTATAATCATTGTGTTTATTTTTGTTTGACAAATATAGCTTTGCCACTACGCAATTATTTTGCGCAGTTAAATTAATTTTCTATTCTTCTTCTCTATTAAATGGTTTTTCAAATGTTGGTCGAATCATTCTCCAAATTATTTCGGAATAATCCATGTTATCCAACATTGCAAATAATACTCCTGAATATTGACAGGTCACGAAATACAAAGCTGTTTCTTTACGGGAATCCAAAACTTTATAATCTGCTTTACATTGATTTTCGATTACCGCATATTGATTTTCTAAATCTCTTTTTGTTTCTTTCACCCAATTAAAAAATTCATCAGGAACACGTTCCAAAACTTCTTCTATTGGTTGGTTAGTTTTCAAATATTCCCAAATGTTCAAATTAGAAACCTGAGTAATGATTTGGTGCAAACGAAGATATTCTTCAAATTTGATTTTGACTCTAAAATTATTCGAATATTTAATAACAAAGCCTTCTTTATTGTCTTTATTCATTGCTGCTAATGAACCAATATCTTTAATTCCGTCGTATTTTTCTACAATAGGGAAACCAATATCTTCCAGCGCAAATTCTTCTCCCGATTGGGTATCGATAATTGCCAGTAAAACCAATTCTTCTGCAGCTCCATAATCTAAAACAATTCGGTTTTGAGGATATATAATCTCAAATAAATAGGTTTTGTTTTTATCCAAATGCGATCATGATTTTTTGTATTTCCCATGCAACATTTCGTTTGCTTTATCTGACTGATCGCTTGAAAACGAACCTCTACTGGCTATAAATGGCACCTCATCTATCCAATACAAAATCCCCATTGAACCATCGGCTTTATCATACACTTCAAAAGTTGTATTAGGAATCGTTTGATTTTCCATTTCTCCTAAATTAAAAAACTTAGGAAATGGTCTTGCTATCACATTAAAATTTTCATCAAGAATTAATCCTCTACAGTTTAATGTAACCTCATTCCATATTCTTTCGAATTGGGCACTTTGGGTATAATTATAAATGTATAAATCATAATTAGGGTGTTTGTTTACTCTAATATGATTTTTGGATATCATCTCTTTTAATAATACTGTATTCATTTCTTCTTTTTGTTAAACAAAGATTCAAAAACTACTACGCAGTTATTTTGCGTAGTGAAAAAGAATCCTATTTTAAGTAATCTAAATTACTCGTAAACATTGATTTATTTTGTGACCTTGATGAGATTCGAACTCATATTCCCTTTCGGGCATTGCGGCTCTAAATACGCTTCCCTACTTTCCCTAACGATTTCGGTGCTTCTGTAAATTCTACCCATTAGTCCGCGCAGGTCTAACCGGAATATCCGCAAACTCTACAGCCAGTAATTTTTCTGTAGGCTTTTCCTTTTAAGCTACAAGGCCTTTTGTTTTGATAATACAAAGGTTTATAGTTAGTACGCAATTATTTTGCGTAGTGAAAAAAGAATATTTTTTTTAAGTAAATTAGCGCTATGAATCTAAAAGAAAAATATACTAAACTGCTAGCAAACATTGGCTTTGATGAAAAAGAGATTTACGATAATTGGTTGGAACTTGAAACTGCTTATTCTAAAAAATCCAGACACTATCATAACCTAACTCATATAAGTGATATGATAGATTGTTATGAAACATATCTGGAGAAACTGCAATTTCCTAATGAAATCTTGTACGCCATCTTTTATCATGACTACATATACAATAGTCGTAAAAAAGATAATGAACTCAAAAGTGCTGAGTATGCATTATCGATTTTACCCAAGAATATCTCATTTGATAGACAATTGGTTTTTGATGCTATTTGTGCAACGCAGCAGCATCAACACAATGCAATTGAAGATATTAATTGGCTAATTGATTTTGATTTAAAAATTCTCGCCCGAGATTGGGAGGGTTATCAAATTTACTTTGAACAAATAAGAAAAGAATACCGCATTTATCCTGATTTATTATACAAACCTGGACGCGCAAAAGCTTTAAAACATTTTCTGGAAAATGAATCTATTTTTCAAACAGATGAATTCAGGAATTTATATGAGGAAAAAGCAAGAATGAATATTCAAAAAGAAATAAAGTTATTAAGCTAAAACTGAATCTCGCAAAGTGGCAGAGTCGCAAAATTTTTAAGCCTCTCACGGTAGCTATTGGGATTAAAGAATTCTAATACAAAAATCTGCTAAGTCTTTGGAATCTGCGTGAGGGATTGCAGTGAAAATCCTTTTGCTTTTTTCTTTAAAAAGCAAAAGATTGTAACGAAAAGCCCGGCCCGCCTTTTCGGCGGGACACGCCCCTATTAGGATAAAGTTATTATTTAAAAAACAACTTCTTATTATTACTTCGTTCTTATCTTCCTGTGTAATTAGGACATCCGAAACATTTTACACTTAGGTTAAACTGGTACGTTAATAAAACTTCAAAAACGCCTCCTGTTCTCCCCATATTCGTTGTATTCAAATCATAGGAAAGCCCTAATTTTAAATTCTCATATTGCAAACCTGTAAAAAGATTTACTGAAGTAAGCAACTCCCTGCTTATTCCATTTTTTGAAGGATTTGTAACTGCTGTTGCGCCAAAAAATATATTTTCTCGAACTGTATAGATGTCCCTAAATCAAATCGATTATAGTATCCTTGTTGCATATAATTTGAAGTAATAAGCATTTTAGTTTCATACGGCAAAAACAGCACATCGATATAATCGGCCAAAAGAAACTCATAACCTGAACTTAGCGAGAAGAATGTATTTAAAAGTACGTTTCCGTCTCCTGCAAAGGATATATTAGGTCTGTTAAGGTGTTTCATTGATAAACCTATCCAAAGACTTTCGGTGTTAAAAACCATACCTGCTGATACATCAAAGAAATTGACTTTATCATTCTTTAGCATCGGATCTACCGAACTTGAATTTATAACGCCTGTTCGAATATTAATTTGATCCTCAAGCAGTAAATTTTGAAAGGCAAATGATTTTAAACCAAAACCTGCTTCGATAGCCGGTCTAAAATACCATGTATCATTCAGCTTTACTCGGTAGGCATAATTAGCATTAATTTGAGTGTAATTATATTTGGTCAGGTTTTCTCTTTGATTTAAAACACTTATTCCATAACCGCTATTCATTTTTTCGTTCCAAGTATTTACAAATGCATAATCGGTATCTATTTTTAAATCTAAATCTGGCCATTGTTCACGGTGTACGATCTGCATAGCTCTTTCCATGAATCCAGAAAACTCTGGATTAAGTGTTTCCGGAACTAAGAAATATTGAGTAAAAATTGGGTCTTGCGCTCTTGTTTCTGAATAAAAGCAACATGCAATTAGTATTGTTATATATAGTTTTAATCTCATTGTAATCTGTTGCTATTATTTAAGTAATGTAAATGCTCCTCTTTCGGTTATGGTATGGTGGTAAAAAGTTTTTGCAGTGATTTTGAAAAAGTAGTTTCCGTTTTCGGCTGCATGATTTTTTATTTGTCCATTCCACCCACTAATGTTTTTTCCAGTTTCAGAATATACAATTTCCTCCCCAAGTATCATAAACATCAGAGTAATGCTCTTCAAATCCTAAAAATACTGGTGCAAATGTGTCATTGTAACCATCATTATTTGGCGTAAAGGCATTTGGCATTACCAGACTATATCCTTTTTCGACTACTAATGTTGATGTATAACTATATTGACATCCAAAAGGATAAAGTAACTGTTTGTTTTATCGTATAAGTTCCTTCTCTTGTATATATATGCTTTGGATTTTCTTCATTTGAGAATTTACCATCTCCAAAATCCCAAGAAATATTTGTAAAATCTCCTGTTGCCAGATTTGTAAATTGAATAGGATCGTAAATTGAATACAAATCATAAACATCTTTAGCATATGAGCTTGTCGAATAATTAGCTATTCCTAGTACTGGTGCGTTAACATTGTATGGAAAATCGGCTGTACATCCAAAACTATCGGTTACGCTAAATATAATTAATCCTTTATTTTCAGTGTTCATTATTTCGTTATTAGGACCTGAAACAACTCCATCTGACCAGCTTAATGTATAGGGCGGTATTCCTCCTTTTACATGTCCTACAAATGTTTGATGTACATATTTGGTTTCACAATTAAAATCTGTCAGGACTTCAATAGTTGGTGTAAGTTGATCGAATCTGGTAATTTTCCATTCTTCTGATTTTTTACAACCATTGGCATCTGTAACGGTAACGGCATAAGTCCCGGTGGAAGTTTAGTCAAATCTTCAGTTTTTGCACCATTTGACCATGAATAGGTAAATGGAGGCTGACCACCTGTTACCACTAAATTGATCTCTCCTGTATTTGCATCAACACAATCTAAAGGATTTGAAACATCTGCTCTTAGTTCTAACAATAAAGGCTCAATTATAATAAAGGTTTCTCTTATTATACAGGCTTTACCATCTGTAATTGTTACGCTATATTTTCCTGGTCCAATATTATTACGTTCAATTCCTGCTGTCGAATTATCATCCCAAACTAACTTAACTGGTGCTTTACCTCCTACAAGGTTTAATCGGATATGACCATCATTAGCTCCAAAACAAGAAACGTTCTTTACATCTGGATTAATAGTAAAAACTGGTGCATTATCTATCACTATAGGAAATACTTTTGGACAGCCTAATGCATCGGTAATTGTGATTACATAAGTTCCTGCTGACAAATTATTTTGTACTAAACCTGTTCCTAATATTATCTCACTTATAATATATGGATCTCCTGTTGCAAAAGGAACTCCTCCTGTAAACGCCATCCACAGTAATAGATGCATTAGCATAATTATAACATGCTATCTCAGTTTTACTGTAATTTAATCGTATTTTCATCATTTTGAAGTAATACAACGCTCAATTTATCTTCACAACCTGAATTATCCGTAACAGTTAAATTATAAGTACCTGCTGCAAGATTTTTTAGATTTTGAAGGTTACTTCTAAATCCATTTGGACCTGTCCTAGCTGTATTGGTAATTAAAAACTCCCGGAGAGATTCGGTATAAGGTGCTGCCTCCCTAACAACAGGAGCATGTATTAACCTTAGCAATACGTAACTCAACGAGTACAGGTAA
>NZ_JBXBAV010000164.1:0-1211 GCF_056783245.1 Flavobacterium sp. TC780
GATAAAGAAGGTATAAAATACGCCTTGCAGCAGATTGTTTCAAGACATGAAGATATTCCTAAGTACTATTGAACAAATTGAAGATCATGAACATGGTATTCAGAAAATACATGATGAAGCGCTTCTTATCAAAGAAGTTAGTGTAATGGCTACCGATGATTATCAGTCCTATGATTGAAGAAGACATCAATCGCCCTTTTAATTTAAGTACTGAGTATCCTATCCGTATTACGTTTTATACTATTGAATCAGCTGCTGATTACTTATTAAATAAAACAATATTACTCATTACAACCCATCATATTGCCAGTGATGGTTGGTCGATGGAGGTATTTCAAAGAGAATTATCGGCTTATTATGAAGCGTATATTAACAATAATAAAAACTTCAGTTTACCAGAATTAGAATTTCAATACAAGGATTATGCGTTGTGGCAACGCGATTATTTGACTGGGGAAGTTTTAGAAAGGCAGCTAAGTTATTGGAAAGGAAAACTTTCAGGATTCCAGACTTTAGAATTTCCTACGGATTATGCCAGACCGGCAGAAATAGATTATAGAGGAGATCATCAGGAATTTGCACTAGATAAAGGGCTTAGTCAAAAATTACGCTCATTAGCTCATCAGTCTGGCATAACCTTAAACAGCTTGATGTTAAGCAGTGTGAATAATCTCTTTATAAGTATACAGGTCAGAATGATATTGTGATTGGTACTGCAATAGCCAATCGTCATCACAGACAAACGGAAGGATTGATTGGTTTTTTTGTCAATACACATGCGCACAGAACCCAACTTACCAATGCTCAAAGTTTTGAAGCATTGATCCAACAAGTGCATCAGGAACAAATAAATAGTCAATTGCATCAGGACTTGCCTTTTGAGAAATTAATTGGCGAGTTGAAAGTTGAACGAGATGGCTCAAGGCATCCTATTTTTCAGGTTCTGTTTGGAGTACAAGGTTTTGGTACTCCTGAGAGAACATCCAATGATCAAAAAAATTACCTAAACCCCTTTCAGATAGGAGATGTTTCTAGGAATGAGGTAGCAAAATTTGATTTATCTATTTTTATTAATGATAGTGAGGAAGAACTCACAGGTGAGATTAGCTATGCTACTAGCTTGTTTGATAAAGGCACCATAGTTAGGTTAATCCATCATTACATCTATCTTTTAGAAGAGTTAGCTAAAGCTCCTAATAAAGCGTATAGTG
>NZ_JBXBAV010000165.1:0-43398 GCF_056783245.1 Flavobacterium sp. TC780
TCAGGCTTTTGCCCAATTTATTTATAATTACCATGATAGTTTAGAAGGTAAAGTAGATTCTGCGGAAAGAAATGTATTGAGTTTGACAAATTATGTTTTTGATATTTTTGGATTGGAATATGCTCTTCCTTTAATTTTCGGAAGCAAGATCACATTATCTTCTATTCATGAAGTAAAAGAAGAAAATCTTTTAGATCATCAAATTATACAGCAAACGCCAAGTGCTTTACTTCATTTGGTTAATCAATATCCTGACAAGTTATCAAATAGTGTCTGCCTTGTAGGAGGGGAAGCATTGCCTTCGTCGATTGCTGAAAAACTAATTCATGCTTTTGGAAAAGTAATTAACGTTTATGGCCCTGCAGAAACTGTTATTTGGAGTTCATCGTTTGAAGTGAAAGATTCAAGCAAACCATATATCGGAACACCATTATTCAACGAACAATTGTATGTGCTTGATTCTGGAAATAATCCGGTTCCTATTGGTGTAATGGGAGAATTGTACATTGGAGGAGCTGGTTTATCCAGAGGATATCTGAACCGTTCGGAGTTAACAGCGGAGCGTTTCGTTGTAAATCCTTTTGCTACCGAAGCAGATAAAGCTAAGGGCTACACCAGATTATACAAAACAGGTGATTTAGTGAGATGGCGAGCAGATGGGAATATAGAATATCTTGGTAGAAACGACGACCAAGTCAAAATTCGAGGATATCGCATCGAGTTGGGAGAAATTGAACATGCTATTTCTCAAATTGAAGGAATCAATCAGGTGTGTGTGTTAGCTAAAGAAAGAAATACTGAAACAGCTGCCACTAAATACTTGGTCGGTTATTATGTCTCAGATTACGATATGACTTCGGTTGCTATTCAAAATAGATTATTAGAAGTCTTGCCGGATTATATGGTTCCTACGGCTTTGGTTGCCATGGAATCTTTTCCATTAACGATCAATGGTAAATTAGATAAACGCGCTTTACCTGATCCGGAATTTACTTCTTCTGAAGCAGATTATGTTGCACCAACTACTGAAATAGAAATAGCCGTTTGTGAGATTTGGAAGACTCTATTGGGATTAGATCAAGTGGGAATCACGGATGATTTTTTCAAAATAGGAGGTAATTCTATTTTGGCTTTACAAGCTTCACATCGTATGAGTCAGTTTTTGAAATGTAATGTAAAAGTCGCTGATATTTTTAAATATAAAGTGATTAAAACTTTATTAGAAAGTTTTGCTTTAGCAGAAGCAGGAATTGAAGGTGATGAGTGGGAATTTTAAAAATTTTACTACTTAAGCCTAAAATCAAATTATTTTATCAAGAAAAACAATATCTTTATTTTATTTAAAAGTCAGAAAAACTCTTAATAAATGAACAGGTTGATTTAGTTTTTCATAAGTTTTTTAATTATCAGTAATTAACCCAATTTAATTTAAAAATAATAATGTATAATATTAATTTATTTTTTAACAAACTAAAACTTAATTCCGGAGCTATTTGGCTAGAGAATGAAACGATAAAGATTTTTGTCACCGAAAAATTAAAAAACCAAGAAACAAAAGATTTTATTTTAAATAATAAAAGCCAATTGATATCGGTTCTGAAAGAGAATAAAATTTTTTCAAAGGAAAATTTTTCAAACGTATTTATATTCAGAAATAAAGAAACAATAAATTATCCGTTAAGTCCAGCTCAAGAGCGCTTGTGGTTTGTAGAGCAATATGAAGAAGGTAGTAATGCCTATCATTTGCCAAATGTTCTGGAACTTGATATTGACACTGACAAAGAGGGGATAAAATATGCTTTGCAGCAGATTGTTTCGAGACATGAAATATTAAGAAGTACTATTGAACAAAGAGAAAATCAAGAAAATGGTACTCAAAAAGTGCATTCAGCGCCTCTTTTTATAGAAGAAATAACATTAACCGATACAATAGATTATAAATCATTAATAAAAGAGGATATTAATCGTCCTTTTAATTTAAATGCAAATACCCGATTCGTATTAAGTTTTATACCATTGAATCATCTTCTTCTGACGCATTAAATAAAACGTTATTATTAATTAATATGCACCACATTGCCAGTGATGGCTGGTCGATGGGATTATTCCAAAAAGAATTGTATCAATTTTATGAAGGATACATTAATAATGATGAGAACTTTAGTTTACCTGAATTAGAAATTCAATATAAAGATTATGCTTTATGGCAAAAATCGTACTTAGTAGGAGAAATTCTAGACAACCAATTGAATTATTGGAAGAATAAATTATCAGGATTTCAGCTTTTGGAATTTCCAATTGATTATGCAAGACCTTCTGAAATCAATTATAAAGGTGCCAGTCAAAGGTTTAAAATAAACAATGAAGTTGGCAAAAAACTACGTCAGTTAGGGCAACAATATGGTGTATCGCTCAATAGTGTCATGTTAAGCAGTATAAATATTCTGTTAAATAAATATACAGGACAAGACGATATTGTTATTGGTACTGCAATAGCAAATGGCCATCATAAACAAACGGAAGAACTTATTGGTTTTTTTGTAAATGCACAGGCAAATAGAACGATATTAAACAATACTCAAACTTTTGAACAACTTATCCAACTGGTTCATCAAGATCAAATTGATGCACAATTGCATCAGGATTTGCCTTTCGAAAAGTTAGTGGATGAATTAGGTATTGAGCGTGATTCGTCAAGACATCCAATTTACCAGATAAAGTTTATCATGGAGAGTTTTGGTAGCCAAAATGAAAGTTCAAAGCTCCAAAAAGATTACTTTAAACCATATTTAGAAGAAGAAGTTTACGAAGTAGCAAAATTCGATTTATTAGTCACAATAAGTGATAATCAAGAAGAACTAATAGGAGAAATTAGTTATGCTACAAGTTTATTCCATAAAAATACGATTGCTAGATTAGTAAATCATTATATGCATCTTTTAGAGCAATTAACTCAAACTCCAACAGAAGCGTATAGTCAAATAAGCTTGCTTAATTCTGAAGAATATGAGCGAATAGTTTACAAGTTAAATGCTTTCGACAAAGAATATTCATTTGAGAGTACAATTCATGAACTGTTTCAAGATCAGGCAATAAAAATACCGAATAATATTGCGTTAGTATATGAAGGAAAGCAACTTACGTATAATGAATTAAACGAAAAGAGCAATCAGTTAGCACGCCACATCAGAGCACAATATGAAGAAAGGGTAAAACAACCACTTCCAGCAGAGACATTAATAGCGATATGTTTAGACAGAAGTTTAGAAATGGTTGTTGGAATACTCGCTATATTAAAAGCTGGTGGCGCTTATGTGCCTATTGATCCAAGTTATCCACAAGAAAGAATAGACTATATCTTAGAAGACACTGGAGCAGAATTAATCCTTACTCAAAAACATTTAAAAGAAAATAACCATATTCAATTCCCACAAAATAAGGTTGTTTGCATTGATCTAACTGAAGAATGCTACACAATAGAAGATAACAGTAATCTTCCATCATATAATAAAAGTAAGAACCTTGCTTATGTTATATACACTTCAGGGACAACAGGCAAACCCAAAGGAGTAATGGTGGAGCATGATTCAGTTATCTATTATTTGCTTAGCTTCAAGAAACTAATTCAAAAAGAACATATAAATATGTTTTCTGTATTGAATTATTGTTTTGATGCTGCTTTACCAACTTTATTGTCTGGAGCAATTGGAAACGTAACAACACATATATCAACTAAAGACATTTTCTTAAATCAGGGCATTGAGCATTATATTCAAGAAAATAAAATTGATACAATGAGATTAACACCTTCCATGCTTGAATCTCTTAACCTTAGCTATATTAATCAGGAATTAAATATTGTAATGGGAGGTGAGATGATTTCTTATAAGTGTGTTAATGATGTTATCTCAAACAAAAATATTACTCTTTTTAATCAATACGGTCCTACAGAGTCAACTGTTGGAACTACGGTATACAAGATAGATAACAAAATTGAGCAGCAAGTTATTGGGAAGCCATATGCAGGTAAAAGAATTTTTGTACTAGACAAAAACAACAAACCTCTTCCTGTAGGTGTGGTTGGTGAATTGTATATCGGTGGAGCGGCTTTATCAAGAGGATATTTAAATCGTCCTGAGTTAACAGCAGAGCGTTTTATTAATAATCCATTTGCAACAGAATCTGATAAAATCAAAGGCTATGACAGATTATACAAAACCGGTGATTTAGTCAAATGGTTATCGAATGGTAATTTGGAATATATTGGAAGAAACGATGATCAGATTAAGTTTAACGGTTACAGAATTGAGTTAGGAGAGATAGAACATGCTCTAAAACAAATTGAAGGGATTAAACAATCATGCGTTTTAATTAAAAATAGAGAAACCGAAACAGGTTCAGCTAAATATCTAGTTGGATACTACGTATTCGAAGATAATAATGTTACAGTTAGTCAAACGGTTATCTTAGAAAAGTTATCTCATATACTGCCAGAATATATGATTCCTAGTGCATTGGTAGCAATGGAGTTATTTCCGTTAACAATCAATGGTAAATTAGATAAACGTGCCTTACCAGATCCAGATTTCACTTCATCTGAAGATTTATACGCTGCTCCTAAAAATGAAATAGAAGCCCAATTATGTGAAATTTGGCAGCTGGCCTTTGGTATTGAAAGAGTAGGTGTTACTGATGATTTTTTTAAAATAGGAGGAAACTCGATTTTGGCTATTAAAGTATCACATCGTATGAGTAAGTTTTTGGGATATAGTGTAAAAGTGGCAGATGTATTTAAGCACAAAACTATAGCTCAAATACTAATTCATACTGCAGACCAAATGCAAATAAACATTCCTAAAATAAAATCTAATCAAGCCCCGCTTTCTTTTGCACAAGAGCGTTTATGGTTTATTGAACAGTATGAAGAAGGAACGAATGCGTATCATATGCCAGTGGTATTAGAACTTGATGCCGATACTGATAAGGAGGGTTTAAAATATGCCTTGCAACAAATAGTATTAAGACACGAAGTTTTACGAAGTACTATAAAACAAGAAGAGAATCAGGAATTTAGCACTCAAACGGTACATGATGATCCACTTTCAATAGAAGAGGTTTATTTAAAGGATACAGAAGATTATGATTTAGTAATAGAAAAAGACATTAATAAGCCTTTCAATTTTGCTGCAGAATATCCTATACGAGCAAAATTTTATGTTATCGAATCATCTGCCAATAAATCCTCTAGTAAAATATTACTACTTATCAATAGACATCACATTGCTTCTGATGGCTGGTCAATAGGTATATTTCAAAAAGAATTGCTTGCTTTTTATGAAGCCTATGTCAATAAGGATCTAACATTTAGTATTCCTGCATTAGAGATACAATATAAAGATTATTCGCAATGGCAAAGATCTTATTTAGTTGGAAATGTATTAGAAAAACAATTAAATCATTGGAAGAATAAATTATCGGGTTATCAAACGTTAGAATTTCCAACAGATTATCCTAGACCAATTAAAACAGATTATAGAGGGGCTGACCAATGGTTTAAAATTGACAAAGAAATTAGTCAAAAATTACACGTATTAACACAACGTTGTGGTGTTACATTAAATAGTGTACTACTTAGTGGAATCAATATTCTATTAAATAAATATACTGGACAAGATGATATTACAATAGGTAGTCCAATAGCAAATCGACATCATAAGCAAACAGAAGAACTAATAGGCTTCTTTGTAAATACACAAGTAAGCAGAGCGCAACTGAATTCAACTCAAAGTTTCGAAGAATTAATATTGGCGACTCACAAAGACCAAATAGAGGCTCAATTGCATCAGGATATTTCTTTTGAAAAGTTAGTTGCCGAATTAGGTATTGAACGTGATGCGTCAAGACATCCAATCTTTCAAATTATGTTTAGTGTTCGAAGTTTTGATGACCATGAAAAAAAATCAGGACTTCAAAAATTATTTTCAAACCTTATCAGATAAATGAAGCTTACCAAAATGCTAGATTTGATTTAAGCATTACAATAGATGATAGCGGTGAAGAACTTTTGGGATTAATAAACTATGCTACTAGTTTGTTTCATGAAGAGACTATTACAAAATTTAATCAACGCTACTTGCATCTTCTGGAACAATTAATAGAAAATCCGAGTAAACCATACAGTGAAATTAGTTTGCTTAGTTCTGATGAATATAATCAAGTTGTTTATGATTGGAACGCTACGAGTAAGGTATACTCTAAGAATAAAACGGTCATAGATATATTTGAAGAACAGGTTATTAATACTCCAAATAATATTGCAATCGTTTTTGGAGATAAAGAGCTAACCTACAAACAACTCGATGAGGAATCTAGTAAATTGGCGGGATACCTAATTGAAAACTATAAGGTACAGGAAAATGATTTTATAGGCATCATGCTTGATAGATCAGAAAAGATGATTATAGCTATTTTAGGTATAATGAAAGCAGGAGCTGCATACGTATGTATCGATTCAGAATACCCAATAGCAAGGAAAGAATATATTATACAAGATACTTCACTGAACATATTAATTACACAAACAGATTATATTTTTGACCTTGATTTTTATTCAGGAAATCTATTTGCAATAGATGTACAATTAGATTCTATTGAACCTTCAATGCAGTCAATTAAGAAGAATACTAATCCAAGTGATTTAGCTTATATAATTTATACTTCAGGAACGACAGGTCAGCCTAAAGGAGTAATGGTTGAACATTGTCAAATAGTATCATTTGTGCTTGATAATAATTTTATAAATTATGAAAAAACAAATGTTATTGCCGGAGTCTCAAATTATTCCTTTGATGGTAGTGTCTTTGATTTGTTTTTCTCATTACTGAATGGAAAAAAACTGGTCATTATTGATAAAGATACCCTATTGGATTTATCTAAATTAGACGATCACTTTATCAAATTTAAAATAGATACTGTCTTTATTACAACGGCATTGTTTAATTCTTTAGTGCAGAATAAGTCTAAATGTTTTGAAAGCTTGCAACAAGTATTATTTGGTGGAGAACGTTGTAATTTAGAGATTGTTAATAAATTTAAGAGTCAGTATAAAACGTCTTCTTTAATACACGTATATGGGCCTACAGAGAATATAGTTTATTCTACTTATTGTGAATTAAATGACTGTAATACGGATAAAATAGTACCAATAGGCAAACAGTTATCAGATAAAAAATTATACGTTTTAAGTTCTAACAATATGCCAGTTCCTATCGGGATTGTTGGCGAACTTTACATAGGAGGAGCAGGATTATCAAGAGGTTATTTAAATCGTCCTGAATTAACTGCAGAACGTTTTGTAGCTAATCCTTTTGCAACAGAATCAGATAAAGAAAATGGCTATACCCAATTGTATAAAACAGGAGATTTGGTTCGCTGGTTACCCGATGGTAATATTGAATACATTGGTAGAAATGATGATCAAGTCAAGATCCGAGGGTATCGTATTGAGTTGGGAGAAATAGAATATGCCATGTCTCAAATCGAAGGAATTAAACAAGTTTGTGTTTTTGCTAAAAAAGAGAAAATCAGAAATTGACGGTTCAGAATATTTAGCTGCATACTATGTTGTTGATAGTGGTGAAGAGATAATTAATCAAACCGTAATTTTAGAAAAACTAGCCCTGGTATTGCCTGATTATATGATTCCTGCAGCATTAGTTGCAATAGAATCTTTCCCATTAAACAGTAGTGGAAAAATCAATAAGAATGCTTTGCCAAATCCTGAGTTTACTTCATTATCAAACGATTATATAGAGCCTAAAACGCAAGTTGAAAAAGAAATATCTGAAATTTGGCAAGAAGTATTAGGATTAGAAAAAGTAAGTATTATAGATGATTTTTTTAGAATAGGAGGAGATTCTATATTAAGTATTCAGATAACAAACCGTATAAAACAAGCAGGATTTAGTTGCCAGGTAAAAGATATTTTTGAGTACAAAACAATTGGCAAACTTGCGGAATACTTAAGTACAAAAAAATCAGAAATTGATATTATTGCAGAGCAAGGACTCCTAACAGGAGAATTGAATTTTCTACCAGTTCAGCAATGGTTTGTAGATAAAGTTGAAAATGGAGAATTAGCTAAATCAAACCACTGGAATCAAAGTTTTTTAATTAGAGTACCTGAGTTAGAAGCTAAAAAATTAGAGGAGATAGTTGAGCAACTCATTTCTTATCATGATGTGTTACGTATTCGATATAATAAAGAACAAGATTCTAAAACAGGAAAGATTCACTGGAAACAGATATATCAATCAAATATCCCATTACACAAAATTAAGACTTTAGATGTAAGTCAACATTCAGAAACAGAAGTTCATGAAATTCTTACCAATTGGCAAAGTGGTTTTGATCTAGAGCAAGGTGTTTTATTTCAAATAGGATATTTACACGGATATACGGATAATAGTGCCAGAATTTATTTTGCATTGCATCATATGATTGTTGATGGGGTAAGCTGGCGTATTTTGGCTGAAGATGTTAAAGATTTGTTTCAAGGAAAAGCTTTACCATCAAAATCCAGCAGTTATCGTCAATGGATTACAAGCGTAGAAAATTACTCAGCTCAACATCCTTCAGAAGGAGCATATTGGGAAGAGCAATTGAGAGATATGCCTAATTATCAATTGGATTGTGAAATAAAAGAAATAAGTTCAAAAACGATTGAGTTAGATACTGTATTGACCAAATCATTTTTACAGGAAGCTTCAAAAGCATACCATACAGAAGTAAATGATTTATTATTAACAGCCTTAGCTTATGCACTTAAAGAGATTAATAATCACAATGTTCAAGGAATAACATTAGAAGGACATGGTAGAGTGGATATAGATCCAACAATTGATCATAGCCGAACAGTAGGTTGGTTTACAACAATGTTTCCAGTTAGGTTAGAAATACAAAATAACTACAAAGAAAGTATCCCTTTTATTAAGGAGAGCTTACGAAATATACCTAACAAAGGAATAGGATTTGGTGCATTTGCAGTAACCGAAGAGGCAAATTATTCACAAAAAGATTTAATTCCTATTGGTTTTAATTATTTAGGGCAATTCGAAACTCAGCACAAAGAGTGGCAATTTGCTTCAGAGAGCAGCGGTTATAGCATGCACCCAGATAATATTGGGCATAACCTTATAAACATCAACGGAATAGTTAGTGATAGTAAAATGCATTTTGATGTTGTCACAAAATTAGGAGAGGAAACTACAGCACTTTTAAGTGACAGCTTTAAAACGAACCTCACAAAGATTATTAACCATTGCATTGATAAGTTAGAAGAAGAAGGAGCAACTCATACTCCTACTGATTTTGCTGAATTTAATCCTTATGAAATTTTTAATGAACACTTAGAAGAAGATCCAATATTCATATTTCCTCCAGGAGGTAGTGGAGCCGAATCATATTATAACAGTTTAGTTCCAAGACTTAATAATAGAAAACTAGTCCTGTTTAATAATTTTTTCGCATTTATGAAGACGCAGGCAGATAATTATGCTTCAACAGTAAAAATGGAAGATTTGGCGGATTTTTATAGAATTTGGATTCAAAAATTGCAGACAAAAGGGAAATATACATTTGTAGGCTGGAGTTTTGGAGGAGTTTTGGCATTTGAAATTTTTAATAAATTATTAGGGAACAGAGTAGAAAAAAGTGACTTAATCTTACTTGATAGCTATTTTGATTTTAGAAGTATTGAAAATTATTTGCCACAAAGTTGTATCGAAGAGTTCAAAAAAATAATTCATTATAGATACAATCCTAGATATAATGCGCAAAATCTGAATATCGTTTTGTTTAAAGCTTCTAAGATGAACATGTCGGAAGAAGAAAATAACAGTGAGATTTTACCAACAATATTTCGCAATTCTCAAAAATTTTATGTTGAATCAATGTATAATGGTTTGGATAAAGTATTAGAAAGTGATGATTGTTTAGTAACAGAAAAAATTCAATTAATTGATCTTGATTGTCATCATGATAATATTTTGGAGACAAGTAGCGATGTTATTTGCGATTTTATTTTAACCCGATCAAACAAAGTTGACATAAAAATAAGCGAGTTAGAAAATCTTGAAAAGATATAAATACCCTTATAAGTTTAAAAATAAATACAAAGATTAAATACAAAATAATAATTAAGAAACAAACATTAACAAAAACTAACAAACACTATGAAAAAGAGAAAACGTTCTTCCTGAAGCCTAATGTAGTTATAGAACCTTTAATTGACCGCTGGTATGCTTGGTCACACCTTATATCACCCGCTACTGCTGCTATGAATATTGTAGGGAGACATTTAAAAATAATGAACTCTTATCTTCAAGCTCCTCAGATACATGCCGCTGCTGTCAAAAATCCAAAAATGCTGGGAGGCCCATTTATCGATTACAACGGAGGCAGAATTGAAGAAGTAAAAGAACTAAGACAAAATACAATAGAGCGTCGAGCTAAATCTATAGAGCTTCAGGCGGCTATAGTCGAATTGGATAAAATGTTAAAGAGTAATGCGAAAGGTTTTCTCTAGAACCTTTATATGAAAAAGTTCCAGATTTACTTAAAGGATATGTGGAGCTGGTTTATGATTTAAATAATAATCCTTCTTTCCGTCTTTTTGAATCACTATTATATAAAAGTGAATTCAATGATATTTCTGCTCAAAGTATAGCATTGTGGATTACTGACAATGATTCAAGACCTTTTTGTTTGAGTACTCCAAAACTTAATGATCCTAATGTTTTACATTTAGACATTCCCTTAAATCATAAAGGTATTGATGCCTTAAGTAAAATGAAGCGTAATCCGGGATGCATAGATGAAATAGCAGCTATTTTAGGGGTATCTCCTGATGATAGAGCTCTATTTGATACTTTTTTCACAGAAGAACAAAGCCCTAGATACAAGAAATATGATGGAGATAAAGCACGTATGCGTTATTTTGGACACGCTTGTATTTTGATTGAAACGAAAGAAGTAAGTGTTTTATTAGATCCGGTAATTAGTTATTATGGCTATGAATCAACCGTATCCCATTACTCAGATTATGATTTGCCAGATGAAATTGATTATGTAATAATAACACATAACCATCAAGATCATGTCTTATTGGAAACATTATTACCATTGAGACATAAAATTAAAAATATTGTTGTTCCTATAACTACAAGTGGTGCATTGCAAGATCCTAGTTTGAAACTAGCATTTAAAAGCATGGGCTTCCAAAATGTTATTGAAATGGATGAAATGGATGAAAACGTATTCGGTAATGTCTCTATCACAGCTATACCATTTACAGGAGAACATAGTGATTTAAATGTAAGAGCAAAAGCTTGTTTTCATGTAGCTATTAAACAGTTTTCTTCTTGTTTGTAGCTGATTCTAGAGTAATGGAACCATTATTATATAAACATGTTCAGCGAGCTGTAGGTGATGTTGACGTTGTATTTTTAGGAATGGAATGTGACGGTGCACCTTTGTCATGGTTGTATGGACCATTACTTACTGAAGAAGTTTAGCTAGAGATAAAGATCAATCAAGAAGACTTTCAGGATCTGATTATTCAAAAGGAATGCCTCTAGTTGAAATTTTTAACCCAAAAGAAGTATATGTATATGCAATGGGACAAGAACCTTGGTTAGAATTTATTAGCAGTATCAAATATACAGATGAATCTAATCCAATTGTTCAATCCAACCGTCTTATTGAAGAGTGTCAGAAAAGAAATATTGTAGCTGAAAGACTTTTTGGTGAAAAAGAACTGTTTTATGACTACGTAACTGAAGAAGTAGCGGGTTTTAATTAAAATAGTGAAGTTCTTTTAAGATAATTAATCAATCAAATATGCTATTTAAAAAAGATGAATTAAAGCATTTATGGCCCTTTTACTTGTATTTACTTGTATCAGGGCTATCAACAATGATAACACCATTTTACCTGCTTTATTTTTTGCATTTGGGGTACTCTTTTTTCGAAATTTCTGTTATTATGTCGTGTGCCGGGGTAACTGCATTTTTATTTGAAATTCCAACAGGAGCCTTTGCTGACGGATTTAGTAGAAAATATTCCGTGGTAGTAGGAGCTTTAATTATTGCAATTGCTGTAATGTTTATTCCAATTGTAAAAAACTATTATGTTATTCTGCTTTTATATATAATGACAGGTATTGGAGATACTTTTATGTCAGGCGCTCAGGAAGCTTTCGTTATTGATAATCTAAATAGTAAAAAAAGAAAAGACCTCCATCAGGAGTATTTTATTAAGAGTAGTAGTTTTTTGGCTTTGGGGGCCGTTTTTGCGCCATTATTAGGAGCTTTATTGGTTAAAGTATATTCAATAGAAATTCTTTGGTATATATATGGTTTCGGTTTCTTCTTTACTGCTATCATAATAACTTTTTTCACTAAAGAGAACTTTAAGCCGAAAAAATTAAAACTATTGGATCTTTTTAAAGAATCATTTCAAACCAGTAAAATTGGTATTGCTTTTTCAATACGTCAGAAAACATTGTTTTTCTCTATAGTGGCGGGTATATTTATGTGTATAATAAAAGCAGGAGCAATAGGAACGCAACCATTTTTAATAAGCTTAGGACTAAAAGAATACCAAATGGGGTATGTTTTTTCAATCATATCCGTTGTTTGTATCGCTTCTTCGTTCGCTTCACGTCTTTTTACAAGGTTTAAATCTAAAAATGTATTGTCGGTTGTCATTCTAATAGTTATAGGATTACTTTTTTCATTACTATTTATTTATCCACCGTTTTTTATTCTTGGTACAATAATTATTATTACGAAAAGTGGAATGTTAAATCTGGGTGGACCATTAATTCAATCGTATTTACATCAAGTCATTCCAGGAAGATTTAGAGCAACAATAATATCGACGATGAGTATGGCAAATCAATTGGCAAGTACATTAGCAGGATTATTGGCAGGTTTTTGTGTTGATTTGTTTGGGCCACAAAGAGTGATCGCATTTAGCGGTATGTTTGGGTTTGTAGCAATATTTTTTTACCAAAAAATGAAAGATTAATGATAAATGCGATTCAAATTATAATTTAAAATATTAAATCCTTTAAAGTAATAAACATGTCAAAACCACAATTATTTATGTTGCATTTTGCCGGAGGAAACAGTGACTCTTTTAATTTCATGAATCCTTATTTGGGAGATTTTAAATTAGAAACACTTGAGCTTCCAGGAAGAGGGGCAAGTTCGGATGAGATTTTGATCAAAGATTTTTCTACAGCAGCAAATTATATTTATACACAAATAAAAAAAAGATTAACCTCTAGGAATTTTCTAATATACGGACATAGTATGGGAGCTTCGCTTGCTTTCAAAGTGACAAGAATGCTTGAAGAAGATAGTATAACGCCTCTATGTTTAATCGTATCAGGAAATGCTGGGCCAAAAATAAAAGAGAATAAAAAAGATATTTACTTGAAGATAAAGAGTTTATCGCAGAAGTAACAAAATTAGGAGGATTGCCTTTAGAGTTTTTAGAAAGCCAGGAATTATTAGATTATTTTATACCTATTCTAAAAGCAGATTTTGAAATTTCTGAAGAAAACAATTTAGGCAGTGAGTCTATTATTAAAATTCCAATTTATGCTATAATGGGAGATGTTGAAAAACATGTTGAAGACATAACGAATTGGTCTAAATACACAACATCATCTTTTGATTATGAAATACTTACCGGAAACCACTTTTTTATATTCAATAACGCAGAAAGAGTATGCAGTGTAATAAAAGAATGTTATAAAAAGAATGTAGCTAAAAAAGCTTTAGACTTATTAACAGAAAAGATGCATTAGTATGGGTAAAGTAAATAGAGAATAATGATTTTAATAAATTACATAAATATTGATCTTATTGATGATTACAAAAAAATCATACCTAATGTTCCTGATTTTATTCAAAAACAAGTAAACAGTTATGTCCAAGAGATTGACCAAAAAAGATGTTTGTTTGGAAAATTGGTTTTAAGAAAATTATTAATAGAAAGTGGATTTTCAAAAAGAATATTAGAAGAAATTAAAATTGATGAAAATAACCGCCCTTACATAAATCAAGATGTTGATTTTAATATTTCGCATTCAGGTAATTATGTGATATGTGCGGTTTCAATCGAATCGAAAATAGGTATTGATATTGAAGAAATTAAAAATATTGATATAAATGAAATAAAAGAAATTGTTTTTAATGACGTGGATGATAAAAGATTTAAAAACACTCAAACGCCATTAGAGTTTTTTTATGATACATGGACATTAAAGGAAGCTGCTTTAAAAGCAGATGGGATAGGACTTATGATTCCATTGAAAGATATTGAAGTATACAATGAAAAGTTACTATGCTGTAATCATCAGTTATGGAGTTTTGAAAAATTAAATATAGATGAAAGGTATAGCGCTTATGTTGTATATAATGGCGAGCATATGGTTACAATGAATGAAATTAATATTTATTCAATGGTTTAAATATTAATTACCAACAAATAAATAAAACAAAATAAATTATGGAAAATGTTCTAGTAACTCCTCAAACGGAAACAAAACCTGAAGTAATTATTGACGATTTATTTTCAATGATTCCAGGAATAGAAAATGCGACTCAGGTACAAGTTGTTATGTCTAATGACCTAAGTGAAAAAAAGTTTAATAAAGATTGGGTTGCACCTAATAAGCCATGTCTAATTAAAGGTGCAGTGAAACATTGGCCAGCTATTCAGCATTTTAAAAGTGAAGAATATTGGTTAAAAGCTTGTGATGATTTTAAAATTACAATTTATCCACACATGAATCACGCTAGTTGGGATAGACATAAGGTTAATAGTGAAGAACTTACATTTCATAAAGCAATAAAAAGGTTATTCAACAATGAAGATCCTATTTTGAGCATGCCAGCTGAAAAAATTACCGATGATAATCGTTTCTCGAAATTAATAAACGAGATGCCTGGATTCACTTTTCATAACAGTTCGATAAAACCGAGACTTTATGAGCAAAAAAGGTTTTTTTTGTATCGTAGAGCATCCACAGCTTGGCATCATCACATTACAGATGAAACTTTAATGTGTCAGGTTAGTGGAGCGAAAAAAGTGGCTTTATTATCACCAGAAATACCTAATGCAAGAGAAATTGTAGAGTTTTTCCGAAATGATTCTTATTTAGATGGAAAAGTTTTAGACAGTTCTATTGATTTGAAACCAGTCATTGCCTATGTAGAAGAAGGAGATGCCTTATATATTCCACCATACTGGTTACATGCTGTTATGCCAGATGATGATGTGGTTGGATTTACTTACGCACATTGTTGGAAAACCCCAATCCATAAATTTGGAAATTTTTCAAATTATTTTGTTGGTCAATTTTACAAAGGTGGATTACAGCCTTTTAGAAAGATATCTCTTGTAATGCCTTTTTTAGCTGTCTTTTCAGGACTTTCGTACGGATTCAAGAAAATGATTGGACGTATTTAATAAATTAAAAAAGACAACTTAAATCAAAAAAATCATCAATAAATTAATCATTAAAAATATGGTACTGAATCTAAATGAAATCCAGACAATCTCTGGAAAAAAGATGTTATTAAATGTTGAAAATTATCAAGGAGAGGAACTATTAAATTGGGCTGAGGCTAATAAAAAAGAATTCGAAGATTTTATTTCCCAAGAAGGGGCACTTTTAATCCGTGGCTTAAACATTAATGGTGCAGATGACTTTGGATCAATATTAAAAATAGTATTTGGTGAAGACTTAGATAACTACGCATACAGATCGACTCCTCGAACTGAATTAAAAAATAAAATATACACAGCTACAGAATATCATGCTTCTGAAGTGATTCCTCAGCATAACGAAAATGCTTATTTTAACTCTTGGCCGATGAGAATTGGTTTTTTATGTGAAACACCAGCAAGTAAAATGGGGAATACACCAATTTCAGATAGCCGTATTGCTTATCAGGAAATCCCTAAAGAAATTAGAGAAGAGTTTGAGCGAAAAAAAATAATGTATGTAAGAAACTATTCTAATATTGATTTGCCTTGGCAAGAAGTTTTTCAAACAAGCAATAAAAATGAAGTAGAACAATTTTGTAAAGAAAATAAATTAGATTTTGAATGGACATCTGAAGGACTTAAAACTAGACAGGTAAATCAGGCTTCTATTATTCATCCAACAACTAAAGAAAAACTATGGTTTAATCAAGCTCATTTATTTCATGTTAGTAGCTTGGAAGAAGAATTGCAAGAAGCCTTAGTAGAACTTTTGGGAGAAGATAATCTACCTAGAAATACTTTTTTTGGTGATGGAACTCCAATCGATCCAGCAGCCCTTGATATTATTAGAGACGTTTACGAAAAAACAAAATTTTCTTTTCAATGGGAAAAAAATGATCTTTTACTATTAGATAACATGCTATTTACACATGGAAGAGAGCGTTATGAAGGGCCACGAAAAGTTTTGGTAGGCATGGCAAGAAACTTTAGAGTATAAATTCATAAGTTGAAGTTTTTTATTAAATCATTCTAAAATATTATTTACAGGAAAAGGAGCTATCTTAAAGTTAATTTTAAGGTAGCTTTTTCTTTATTTATAAATACAGTCTATTGTTATAAATCATATTAACTAAGATAGGTTTTGTCGTAACTATATAGATAACTTTCTACCTTTAGAGATTTGAAAAGCCATTAAATAAAATACCAAAGGCATTGTGTCCAAAGCTATTATTCTTCAAGTAATTTATTTCAAATTAAGATTTAGTTTTGTGTATTATTCTTACATGTTAAAAATATTTCATTATAATTGTTGATGAAAAATAGTACAAAATAATTTGTTTATTTCATTTGTAGTCATATATTCGTATAAAATTGATTACGAATACCCCTTCATCTTCCTATAAGAAGCAAATCAAAAAAGTACTTTAAGTACAAAAAGAGGTATTCTAAAATCAGTTAGAATACCTCTTTTTTGTTTATACTAGTCAGACAGAATGAGAGAGGATTCTAAAAAACAATTTTTAACAATTTAATTATTTTTATTATGGCATTTAAAGCAATTTTAGAATTCGAAGGAAACGAGTACCAAGTATTATTTTCAAAAGTAGATATGATAAGACATACTGATGGTAAAGGAGCCGTTTCATCTGAAATCAAAGGAGGTAGATTAAACGTAAGAGTAAAATCTACAGACAACACTACAGTTATTGAGCAGGCAGTAAACAGTCAGCACAAACCAGTAAGTGGAAAAGTGAAGTATTTTAAAGCTGATTCTGAGCAAGTAATGAAAGAACTTTCTTTTGAAAATGCTTTTATTGTTTTCTTCAGTGAGCAATTAGATGCTTTGGCTGAAACTCCAATGGTACTGAAATTACTTTCTCAGCAGAGAAAATTACATTAGGTAATGCAACATTAGATAACAATTGGGCTAAAATTTAATTTTTCTTATTGAACAAGAAGCGGTATAATGCATCGCTTCTTGTTTTTTTACTATACACTTTCTTCAAAAACATTGAATAAGTATCACTTCTATTTTCAGAACATGGTATTTTTAGCTTAAAATTGAATTCTCCATAGAGAACTTTAGAAACAAGAGCTTAAGACTATAGATCTATTTAAGTTAAAATTTTAAAAATCAAACTTATAACTATACATATTATGGTCATTTCTAAAATTATATTTGGTATTGATAGAAAAGAAATTTCACATTTCACTACTATCGAGCTACATCAAACCATCAATAACCACCACATTTTCAATCAGTGTCCCGCATTCGGTGATCGAAAAGCCAAGAGCATATACAATGGAAAGTGCTCAGAATTGGCTGGGCAAAGTGGTGCATATTGCTTAAGAGAGGCAAAACAACTTTCTAGGAATAGTAACAAATATTCAATAGCCACAAGAATTAGGACATGTGGGAAGCCAAATCATTATTTCAGGATATTCCAAAACCATTCTTCTTGAATCGGGAGCAAAATTAAATTCCTGGGAAGATACCAATTTACAAGATATCATTGAGGAAGTAATAAAAACAGCAACAGGCGAACAATTGCAAAACGATATAAAACCTGAGTTCAGCAGTAATATAGGCTATCAAACCCAATATCTCGAATCGGATTTTCAATTCATACAACGCTTAGCCAAACAATACAACGAATGGTTGTATTATGATGGAGAAAAAATATTTTTTGGCAAACCAAATGCAGTATGAATTTTACAAAATTAGTTTACAACAAAGATCTTTATAATCTAAATATTTCTGTTCAGGCAATTCCTAATCAATTTGAAGCATTTACATATAACGAAGATATCGACAAACTGTACCAAGCCAAGACCAGAGACCAAATAGAAGGATTTCCAAAGTTGGGTACTGATGCTATAACTGCTTCTCAGAAACTATATGCTACATCCTCATTAGAATATGGCAGAATAGCCACTGGTGACGATATGTATTTGCAAACCATACTGCAAAACCGTCAACAAAGTGCCGCAGCCGAATCTAATTTTATAACCGCCACTAGTCGAAACAGAAGCTTACGAATAGGCATGAGCATTAGCATAGATGCCATGCAGGTAAAAGACAAATTAACGGCATTTACCAGTGGACAAGATATTAATAAAATTAACTACGAAACTAATCGAAGTAGGGATCTATATTATAACCGAAATAACACATAAAGCCAGCGACATAGGCGAGTACGAAAACACCTTTAAAGCACTACCTGCCAAAATACGCAAATTACCAGAGCCAAACATCAGCTTTCCTATAGCTCAGATGCAACAAGCTGAAGTAGTAGCCAATAACGATCCAAAAGGGCAGGGCAGAATACGTGTAAAGATGCTATGGCAAGCCACCAAACAACAACGTACACCATGGTTACGGTAATGACACCCGATGCAGGAACCAGTGGTGAAGTCAGCACCAATCGAGGAATGGTTTTTATTCCCGAAGTAGGAGATCATGTGATGCTTGGTTTTCGCTACAACGACCCCAACAGACCATTTGTAATAGGAAGTTTGTTTAATGGAAAAATTGGTGCTGGTGGACAAGCAGACAATAATATTAAAAGTATTTATACCAGAACCGGAAGTACCATAACCTTTGATGAGGGTGCAAGTAGCATATTGGTAAAAGATCCCTCAGGCAATACTTGGTTTATGGATGGGAAAGGAAATATCAATGTTACTGCACCAAAGAATATTACAATGCAGGCAGGAGAAGATTTTATTGTCAACGCAGGTAAAAATGTAAAAATTGATGCAGGAGAAAATATGGATTGTGACGCAGGAGAAAATATTTCTCAAATAGCGGGTAACGATTTAACCCAAACAGCAAATGGTGATATTACTGAAAGTTCCGATAATAGAA
The DNA here is from genome assembly GCF_056783245.1 of Flavobacterium sp. TC780. NCBI lineage: Bacteria > Pseudomonadati > Bacteroidota > Flavobacteriia > Flavobacteriales > Flavobacteriaceae > Flavobacterium > Flavobacterium sp. TC780. The sequence goes on from NZ_JBXBAV010000165.1 coordinate 19,433, forward strand.
AAGAAATGGTTGATAAAGATTTTATGCGTCAGGCGAATATCTCTAATGTAGTAGCTTCTGGTGTTACTATTTTTAGTAATAAAGATAATCTAACCCTGCAAAGCGGTAAGACAGTGGAGGTTAATAGTGTAGAAAAATCTAAAATGTTTTAAATTATGGCAATCTACAAAATTTCTAAAAACAGAAAAGTGATGGTTAAAAACAACTATAATTTAGTAGTTGGTGGTAAATTAACAAAAATCACAAATCAATTTAATATCGAAGCTACAACAGGGAACCTTACTTTAATTTCGAATAAAAAGATAATCTCCCAAAGCAAAAAGCAGTAGTTTTTTATAACATAGATTATCAAAATTTAAAATTTTTTCTGATGGCAAATAAAATTTAGACCAATAATGATAAAAAAGACAATGCTTTTATTGCTTTTAGCAATAACAATAAATTGATGTATGGAAAAAAAGTATGAGTGGTCAGCAAGTATTTCTGCACCAAGAGAATATCCTGTAGAAGTTTATACAGGAGCAGCAGGAGGTTACTTTTTTAGCCAAATGGGAGGATTTAGCAACACTGGTTGGGGAGGTGGAGGCAGTGTAGATTTTATAAAAGCGCCCTTGCCAGTAGGCTTGATATGACATGGTTGTCGTATGTCGATGATAAATTTTATACAGGCGAATGGGAACTCCCTACCGAAAAAATACAACAGCTATTTGATGAGGGTTTTTATGCTAAAAGAGGAGAAGAAGCAGTAACAGTGCCTTATAAATATATAAAAATTGGCTTTGCTCCAAAAGGAATGGTAGTAGTTTGGGTTGCCGGAAATGGAAGGCAAGTAGAAGTAGCTCGATTTCAGGCTCATGAAACTATTATAGACCCGAAACTTATTAGCAAAGACGAGAAGTATATGTTTGAAAAGGACTATACTAAAGATATGTTGACTTACGACAGTACTATATCTAAAGATGTTCGAGAACAGATTAAGGAATATGGTTATCCTGCGCCAGAGGTTTATGAGGACTATCGAGAAAAATACAACTGGAAACCCAGAGTAATTTTACCTGAAGGCAGTAAAATAACTTCAATGTATATTAAAATGTGTAACGGAGAAATTGAAAATCCGTATGATAGACCAATAGAGCTAAAAAATAGAGCAATTCCTTTTTCTTTTGAAATATTCTGGTCTGTAGGCAGTGGCAAACAAGAACAAGAGTTTGTTTCTAGAATAGCTTTTACCCACGATAAAGAATATTGGGCAAAGTATCTTGAAGGTGGAGAGGATGAAATTCCAGTAGATTTTGATAAAAATCAAATCAGAAAATTATTTAAAGAAGATCTTGATAAGAATAAGGCTGTCGAGTTGGTTATAAAAATTGATCCGAATGTTGAAATAAAATCAGAGCGAGTTACTGATTTATATTTAGAACAAGATGGAAAACGATATGAGATAAAAGAAAAGGTAACAAGAACAGGAAAATACGAATAATTATGAGTGTTATATTCGGGCATTAAACGCCACCTAAAAAGAAGATGAAGTTACAGAACTAACCATCGGTCTGTTTTTTTTGCCAATAAAATATAGAACAATAATGATAAAAAAAACAATGCTTTTATTGCTTTTAGCAATAACAATAAATTCATGTATGGAAAAAAAGTATGAGTGGTCAGCAGATATTTCTGCACCAAGAGAATATCCTGTAGAAGTTTACACAGGAGCAGTAGGAGGTTATTTTTTTAGCCAAATGGGAGGATTTAGCAACTCTGGCTGGGGTGGTGGAGTAGGCGACAACAACATAAAGGCTGCTTTACCCGAGAATCTCGATATGACATGGTTGTCGTATGTAGATAATAAATTTTATACTGGCGAGTGGAAACTACCTACAGAAAAAATAAAAAAACTCTTTGACGAGGGTTTTAATTCTAAGAAGGGATCTGAGTCAGAAATAGATAATTATAGTATCATAAAAATAGGCCTTGCCCCAAAAGGAATGGTGGTAGTATGGGTTATGGGAGCAGGACATCAGTTGAAGTAGCTCGATTTCAGGCTCATGAAACAATTATTGACCCCAAACTTATTAGCAAAGATGAAAAGTATATGTTTAAAGAAGATTATGCGAAAAGAGCTTTAACATACGACGGTACTATATCTAAAGACGTTCGAGAACAGATTAAGGAATATGGTTACCCACCACCAGAGGTTTATGAGGACTATCGTGAAAAATACAACTGGAAACGAAAAGTTATTTTACCCAAAGGCAGTAAAATAACTTCAATGTATATTAAAATGTGTAATGGAGAAATGGAAGATCCTTATGATTTGCCCATAGATCAAAAAAACAGGGCAATTCCTTTTTCTTTTCAAATTTTCTGGTCAATAGGAAGCGGGAAAGAAGAACAGCGATTTGTATCAAGAATAGCCTTCACAGAAGATAGTGAATATTGGGCAAAATATCTTGAAGGTGGAGAAAATGAAATTCCAGTAGATTTTGATAAAAATCAAATTAGAAAATTGTTTAAAGAAGTTATTGAGAAAAACAAGACTGTAGAATTGGTGATAAAAATTGATCCTAATGCTGAGATAAAATCAGAGCGAGTTACTGATTTATATTTAGAACAAGATGGAAAACGATATGAAATAAAAGAAAAGGTAACACGAACAGGTAAACGAAATTAAAATGAGTGTGATATTTGGAAACTACACGCCACCTAAAAAAAAAGACGAAGATACGAAACTAGCTATCGGTATTTTTTTTGATGGCACCAATAATAATAAAAATAACACCAATGCCAAAGAATATTATGATAAAAGGTCTAGGGGTGAAAAATTAACACCTGAAGAAACCATTTCTGCAGAGGCGTATAGAAAAAACAGCAAAAACTCCCCAAGCAGCAGTTATCATAATGCTTGGTATAATGTAGCACGACTCCATGATGCTTATCCTTCAAAATTTGCTGTATATATTGATGGTATTGATACGGAGGCTGAAAAAGGAGATTCAATGTTAGGAGCTGGTTTTGGAACAGGATTTATTATTGCAGGTACAGGTATATTAGGAAAAGTACAAGAAGGATGTAAAAATCTAGCTGTAAATTTAAAAACGAATGGTATAATCGAAATAAAAACACTTAATTTAGATGTTTTTGGTTTCAGTCGAGGTGCAGCAGCAGCCCGAGTTTTTCGGATGAAATTGAGAAAAAATCAGATCTATGGGCTGTTAAATTTAAAAATAAAAGAGGTTATTTTGGGTATTATTTAGCCAAAAATAATATCACGGTTGATGTGGTAAGAGTTCGTTTTTTAGGTCTCTTTGATACTGTGTCTTCTTACTCGCCAGGAATAAGTGTTAATCCAGACTTTAATAATGATGAAACCGAAATAGAACTAAACAATTTATCTCGGGTAAAAACAGTCATGCACTTTACCGCTACTGATGAGCGTCAAGAGCCAATTTTTCGCTTACAAAACAAGAGTTGGAAAAGAAAGAGAATTTCAAGGTGTGCATTCTGATGTTCGGCGGAAGTTACAATGATGGCGTTGAACTAGTAAAGGTTATTAGAAAAAATTTTAAGGACGAACTAAAAGAATTTTCAAAGAAACTGATAGCAGAGTCTTGGGTATTTAAACAACCAATTAGAGGTTTCTTTTTCTGGACCAAAACATGAACTAAAGGCGCACGAGAGTTAAGCAAAAACTACAGTTACATCCCTTTGCATTTTATGGCAGAATCAGCCATGACAACACAAAAAGTTCCGTTTTTTAAATAGAAAAAATAGAAATTGATAAATATAGCATTACTAACAATGCCTTGCTTATATGCGGGTAAAGAACGTTTGCGAATTATGTTTTAGCTGATGGTGAGCCATATGCATTTAAATGGTTTGGAGCAATTCATGAAAAGTATAAAAGGGATTAAAGCTTGGTGATAAAACAGTTTGTAGCTTACCAGCAGGAGTTACAACAAAAAGATTTGCGAAAACTCCGTAATGAATATTTACACTGGTCTGCAGACAATGGTTCTCTGGGTATGGAAGCAGCAAAAGATAGGAAACGTAGTAAGTTTTAAATTATAGCAACAAATATTAGTTATCTCAATCAAAAGCTTTTATCTCTCATAGAGCCATTTAATTTATAATGTTTAATACTATTTAAAATATATCATGCAAACCAAAGTAAGCTAATAATCCTGAAAGATATAAATACTATAACAAAAAAATGAAACTAATCTATCTTACAAAATATCCTATACGAGAAGGAGACACCTTAGAGAGTGTTGCCGAAAAATTAAAAATTCAGACAGAATACTTAAAAGAGGTACACAATGCTAAGGCTGGATTCTGGGATAAAATAAGAAGAAATAGGTTTCCTAAACACTTAACTGAAATTTATGTTTATTCAGATGTATTAGAAGAACAATCGTCAGAAAAATTGGTGCAAAGAGAAACAGGACGCAATCTGTTTCCTGTTAGGTTTTATACCCCAAAAACCTATGGTTATACTCTTGAAAATTATGAGGGAGACCATCTAAAAAATAAAATTCATTATGAAGTAGATGCCGTTTATAAAAAAAATGATTTCAATTTTAAAATAATAGAAATAAATCGCAGACAAGTTTATGTAAATCATAAAATGCCTGACGTTGCAGTAGAACAACTCTTAGATAAAATTGCACAAGAATATTTTTTCCTATCGCGTTGCGAGTTAGCGATACTGGAGAAATAAAAGCAATTGCAAACCATAGCGATATCAAAAAACGCTGGGACTGCTAATAAAGAGGAACTTATACATTATTATAAAAAAGAACAGTCGGATACTATTATAAAAAAAGCGGATCAGTACTTTAATAACGAAAAAGTATTACTGAAAATGCTGTCAAAAAATTGGTTTTTCAATCTGTTTTTTAAACCTATATATGGTAATTATCCTGAAAAAAAAGAAATTCAATATACTACCAAAGTACCTTTCTTGTCGAAGAGATTACTAGAATATGAAATAACACAAATCCTAAAAGATCTTTATACAAAGAGCGGTAAAATGATAATGGATTCATATAGCAAAAACAACAGATGAAAGAACTATCGATGAAGTTTTGCAAAACAAAACGGTATTAGAAAAAGACCGTCCTAACATTCAAACCATACAATCTGAGGGAAATGTTCAATATAAACTCAATAGTAGTGATAATAGCATATTTTCAATAATAGGAACTTTTTACACCAAAATGAGCGATGAAAAAATCAACAAGATTCAGGTAAAAATATATCAACAATAAATTTTATTTGAACCTATAAAATAAAAAATTATGGCAGAAAAACACGTAGTTGTTCATGGAGCTACTTGCCTGTGCAAGTTTAGCGAAACTCCTCAAACCGATGTTTTACAGGTAAAAACACACTCCAGACATTTTTGGCAATGACAAAGATGGAGCAGAAAACTCATTGTTACCACCAAAGAAATTGGGCAGACTCTAGAGGCAAATACCTTTGGTAAATGCAAAAAGCAACCTACAGCTTTTGGTTACAAGACTTGCAAGGCTGTAATTACAGAATGGAGCAGTTTTTATGAAGAAGTTACTCTCTCAAACCAAGGAAAAATCTTACTTGAAGGCAGTAAAGCCACCTGCCCCATAGGAGGACCAGATTGCATAAGCATAAAAAAACACGGACAAGTTGCTGAACTAAGCCAGCAAAATATAAAAATTACTAATCCTGAAGTTGTAACTGAGTTATTTCCCGGTTTCGATTTAGATGATTCGAGAAAGTGGTATTTTAAAACTACCTTTAATGATTTATAATCAAATTAGATGGAAAAGCAAGTACACATCATACCCGAAAAAGGTCGAAGAAGACAAAATTACGATCCTGACTTAAATAGTTTAGTATTAAAAAAAGCAGAACCTTTTACTATAACAATAAAAGAAATAGAGGAGCTAAAAAAACAAAAGCCCATAGCCCCAAGACCCGTAACCGAATTATCTAAGGAGGAATATAGCAAGCTAAACAAGACGGGAAGATGGAATTATGATGTTGATGTAAAGCAATATAATACTGATGTAAAAAAATACAATGAAAAAGTAAAGCTATATAATGAAAATTTAAAAAAATTTGATGATTTAAACTGGACTTGGCAATTAGTTTATAATGGATTAGATCCCAGTAAAATAACACCTAATATTGCTTTTAAAAAAGGTATTCATGAACGTATCTCATTTCCTGAGTTATTAGAAGGAGGTGGTATTGCATGGCTTGAGGCTTGGCATGAACAAGAAAAACCAAAAGGAATAGCTCCCTTCGGGATGTATGTGCAGGCAGAAGGAGTTTCAGAAATTGTTCGTACTGAATGGACAGATTGTAGGTACAACACAATTAATGAGACTACAGCAGTAGCTTTTGGATCTAAGATTATATTACATATTTATACTGCAGGACTTTATGGTCAGGAAGTCGAGGTACATTTGGTAGATAGGAATATATTTACTCCTAATGATAAACTAAGCATATCTGGGGAAGATTTTTTTACTCGTGAGGTGAAGGTTCATAAACTAAAGCCTAACGATAGTAATAAAAAAGGGATATCAGGTGTTTTAACAATAGATAACACCCAAATAAATTATGCACAAAAAATAGAAATAGAGGTAGTACTTGATAGCGCTTGGAGAAAAACAGCTGGAGAAAATCTAAAAATATTTCCTATCGTAAAATCTATAAAAACAGGAGCTTTTTTTACTGATTTTGGCAGGAGTTATTTACAAGTGAGTACAGATAAAAAAAGCATAGCATTAGATAAGCAGCCAATTCCTGCTACCAATATGCCCTTGATTGTAGGGAATGTTGAAACTAATGTAGGTGCTTTTGATCATTGTAACTATACTGCAATTGAGCTAGAATATGAAAAAGCGAAAAAAACAGAAACTGTAGAAATATTTAAGGAAAATCCTAGTGTACTCTACAATCCCAATGTTGAAATAGGATTAATTTTAGGATCAATGCCTAAAAAATTCTCAATCAAAGTAGATAAGGATAGCGATACTGATGAATGCATTCATGCAGATGAACCTGGTGATCACCAAGGAAAAAATATTTTTACTTTCGATAAAGCAAAACTGCCTAAGAACATAAGTATTACCAAGCAGGAGCCTAAAAGTATCTCGAAGGGACTGCCTATTTTGATTATGATCTTGTCGATTTACCCAAGTATTTTTGGTTATCTGAAAATAATTCTAAGGCGATATCCAAATTGCCTATCACTGCAGCTACTTGTAGGCACAAACACAATATTTTATTAAAAGTGGTACCAGAAATAGAATGGACAATTAATTTCATGTATAACACAACAGATCCTATTTGGTACGGACGATCTGAACCTAATTATAATATTTATAGTACAGAAACGACAGCCGTAAGAGATAATATATCTGTTTCTGATATTAAAAGTACAGGTGATGTCGTAGCATTGGCTGATCTTAAAAGAGAAGAAAATATAAACAATAAAAACACAAAAGACGGAAGGGTTAAAATAGCAACAAATGCCAATAGATATTTTGGCAATGCAAAATCAAACTTTGGGCTAACTGTAAGAGCGGTTTATGACGGTGGTAAAAGTCAGGAATTGAGTTTTAAATTTGCCGAAGAGTATCGCAAAACATTGTCTATTATAAAATCTATTTATGATCTGGTCGATAAAGTAGCAGGTGCAAAAGAAGCAAGAAAAGCTTCTGAAAGTTTACCTCCTTCTTTATTAGGAAGAAAAAACATGATGAGCCTTTCGCTTTTACCGCCTGCTCCGTCTGTAGGTGTTGGCTGGAAATATACTAACACAAACAATCGATTAGGTATAGAACTAGCAGCAAGAGCAAAAATAGTCCCTTTGATAGGTGGAGAACTAAGAATTGATGTACTGGCTCTGGCAGATAAAATACCATACTTTGGTAAATTAATAACAGCACTGGATCTAGCAACTTGGCTAGCAGAAAAAATATCTATGGATGCTCTAAGCATAAATTACAGAATAGACCTTACTTTTTATGCTAATCTTGCCTTAGAAGAAGCTTTTATAAAATATAGTGAAGCTCAGGAAAAAGGAAAACGTTTGGACGCCGACCTAAAAATATCTGGGACATTGGGCGGGAAATTGGAATTAGAGATGGGGTTGAAATTAAGTACAATACAGATAAATAAATTTCCTGAATTTGAATTCCAAGCGGGAGTGAAGGGGGATTGTTATTTTAAAATAACAGCAAGTCCAAATGCTGATTATGATAACATGATAGATTGGACAACCAAATTTTCGGGACTAATTGTAACTGTGTATTATAAAATTTCGATGAAAAGAAATTCAAAAAATGAGCCACCAAAAACTACAGATCCAATAAAATTAATTCCAAGTTATACAGGTACTCCAATTAGTTTGAAATTCGGAGAAGGAGAACATAAGAAATACTAATTAAATGCTATGATATTAATGAAAAACATGCTTTTGATAAGCTTTATAATATTTAATTTATCAAGTTGTCATGGAAAAAATGATACTAATGCTGTCACAGAAAATAAATTTACAAAAGAAAATAAAATGATATCTAATAATACAATAATCTATGCATTAAGTATAGATGCTACAGCAGATTTTAAAGTTTATATTAATGATGTTTTAGTTACATCTTATTATGGAAAAGGAGCAACTAGTTTAACAATACCGATAAATATAGAGAGATATTATTCTCAGGCGAACAAGTTATAAAAGTTGTTTTGAATTCAATAAATAAATTAGATAAAAACGAACTTAAATATTATAAGTTTCAGATTAAAAAATATGTCAGTTTTTCATCTCCTGATTATCAAACAGTTTTGGATTGCCAATTTGATCATAATTTAAGTGAAAATCTATATAGTCATACACAAAGCTGGATTTTTAAAACAGAGGTGCCATATAAAGTCGAAGGTTGGACTGAGTCTTCAATCTTATTAAAAGAAGATAAAGGTCAATTATTAAGAGAAGTCATATCAATCTATGAGAGTTTTAGGAAATTATTAGAAGATAGGGATAGTAAAAGTTTTTTAGCTAAAACTATTAAAAGAGATACAGAAATTAATGAAGTATTGTATTTGAATAAAGAACAAATTACAGAGGATGAAAATCAAACTCTACAAACAATTAATAGCATAACAAATGTATTACCATTGGAGAATTATAAATTAGTATTTTATGGGAATGGTAGAATGGTAGCGTTGATTAGAATGGATGGTAAAAAAAAGGATCAATCCGCATTACAAGCACAACTAGAAGATAACAGTATAGAAATATATGAGTTATTACTCCATCGTCCAAAATCAGGATCACCATTAGAAGTTATTAGATAAAAAGTGATGATATTAAGGTGTTTATATTATTCGTTATTAATTTTTTCTATTTTGTATAATGCATATTTGGAAAAATATCATGGTAATTAATCAAGGCACTGAAAAGCCCTTCAAATGAGTAAAATTAAAAAAGAGCAAAAGATAATGTTTTCACCCTTTTTTAACTGTTATAAACTCTCTGTAATTACCTCAAAAAGATCAAAAAGTGATAGGGGCTACACAAAAAACATTAAATCTATTCATTTTAATTCCTAGCTATAACAGGTACACCAATTAGTATGAAATTTGGAGAAGGACAAGAACATAAATATTGATATAATTAAAAAGAATATGAATAAATTAATTTTAATTGGCTTGCTTGTATTTAATATAGCAAGTTGTCAGAAGAAAGAAAATACTAATACTATAATTAAAAAAAACAATATAATGAATGATCAACCCATATATACTCTTAAAATATCTGTAGCAAATCCTTATGAAACGTATGTAAATGACATGCCTGTTGAAAAAGATTATGAAAAAGGAAGTACTAATACGGAGATTCCAGTAAATGATTTTATCTTGAAGAGTGGTGTACAATTTGTAAAAATAGTTCTGCTACCCGAAAAAGGAAAATCAGAAGTAGACAAATCAGGAATAGATTATGTAAATGTTAAAATTTATCAATATCCTCATGGTTTGTCAAATATGTCTTCTGAAGATAAGGTATTAATAAAAGAATTTAATTTAAGTGAGTTTAGAGAATCTCCTGTTATTTCCAAAGAAATACAATTTGAAGCTCGAGTTCATTATGAAGTAAAGGGATGGTCTGAATCTGCTGATTTATCTAAAGAGAATTTGAATGTTTTAAAAGACGAAGTATTAGATAAGTATTCAGAAATTAAACAAACATTGAATGAAGGAGATACCATAGGTTTGTCAAAAAAATATCAGAAAAGAAATGAAGAAATTTATACCTCTTTTTATAATGATATTATATCTATTACAGAGGACAAAAAGTGGATGAATGAAAGGATACTAAAAAGTAAAGGAAAGATGATTCCGTTTGAAAACTTAAAAGTTGTTTTCTATGCTAAAGGAAAAATTGTTTCATTAGAAAACTTGAATCATGAATCTCCTTTAATTGCAAACATTGACGATAAGGAAGAAGTTTATAATATACTACTTCATCGTCCAAAATCAGGATCACCATTAGAAGTTATTAGATAAAAAGTGATGATATTAAGGTGCTTATATGATAACTTTGTATCTACTTTATTTAATGGTTATTTATTATATCTGTATTTACATTGATGGTTTAGTATAAACCCAGACCCATAATCGTAGAAACTTTAGCTGTTTTAATTTTTTTTGAATTTATCATGGTTCATTCAGCAGTTTTTATGGCTGTTTTTCAGAAAAAGCTTTCAATATTGTTTTTTATACTAGCATATGCACTTTTTACCTATGAGTTTAATAAAATGCTTCGCTTGCAAGATAACAAGATAATGATTGCTTATTTTACTGTTGTTCTTCATAGAATGCGTTTTGCATTCTATAATATAAGCAAAAAGCAGCAAGATAAATTATTAGGATTTTCGGGATTGGCAGCTATAATATATATATTATCGATTGGTTTTTGCATTGTGTTTTCAAATTATCTACCGAAATTAATTTACACAAATGCATTTTTGAATGAAAATAATTTTCATCACAATGGTTTTGATCTTTCAAAACATTCTACTCTTATAGCAACAGGTAGTATTTATTATTCGTTATTAATTTTTTCTATTTTGTATAATGCATATTTGGAAAAACATCATGGTAATTAATCAGGGCACTGAAAAGCCCTTCAAATGAGTAAAATTAAAAAAGAGCAAAATATAATGTTTTCACCCTTTTTTAACTGTTATAAACTCTCTGTAATTATCTCAAAAAGATCAAAAAGAGATAGGGGCTACACAAAAAACATTAAATCCATTCGTTTTAATTCCTAGCTATACAGGTACACCAATTAGTATGAAATTTGGAGAAGGACAAGAACAAGAACATAAATATTGATATAATTAAAAAGAATATGAATAAATTAATTTTAATTGGCTTGCTTGTATTTAATATAGCAAGTTGTCAGAAGAAAGAAAATACTAATACTATAATTAAAAAAAGCAATATAATGAATGATCGACCCATATATACTCTTAAAATATCTGTAGCAAATCCACACGAACTTTATTTAAATGATATGCCTCTAATCAAAGATTATAATAAAGGGAGCTCAAATTTTGAGATTCCATTAAATGATTTTATTCTAAAAAGTGGTATTCAAAATTTAAAAATTATCTTATTACCCGAAGAAGGAAAAACAATAGTAGATAAATCTGGTATTGATTATGTAGATGTTAAAATATACAGATACTCTAATGGTTTGTCAGATATGAATCCTGAAAAAAGAACTTTAATAAAATCAATAAACTTAAAAGAATTTAAAGAAATACCTATTGTTGTAAAAGAAGTTGAATTTAATGTAATTGTCCCTTATGAATTGTTAGGCTGGACTAAATCGGCAGATTTATCAAAAGAAAATCAAGAAGTCTTAAAAAAAGAAGTGGTGACGAAATATGAAGAGTTAAGAGCAATACTAAACAACGGAAATTATGAAGGTTTTCTAAAAGAAAATAAAAAAAGAGATTCAGAAGTGGATAATTGTTTCTATAATGACTTAGAAGCACAAAATGAAGATGAAGAATTCTTGAAAGATAGAATTAGTAAGAGCAAAAATAACATGCTGGAATTAAAAGAATATAAATTAGTTTTTTATGGAAATAAAAAATTAATAGCATTGGAAAATAAAAGAGGTAAAAGTTCACTATGTGGAGACAATGGGAAAACAATATTTACTTATTTCATACTTCTTCATCGTCCCTCACCAAACGCTCCACTTGAAGTAATAAGGTAGAAAAAAGTTGCTTATTTCTGCTTTTTTTTGGTTGAAAAATAAGCAGGAATAAAAGGTGATTGTTATTTTAAAATAACTGCAAGTCCAAACGCTAATTATGATAACATGATAGATTGGACGACTAAATTTTCTGGTTTAATTGTAACGGGATATGTTAAGCTTTCTTTTAAAAGATAAACTAGTAAAGATAAGTCAAAAACATTAAATCCAATAACATTGATTCCGAGCTATACTGGAACTCCTCTCAGTATGAAATTTGGAGAAGGAGAAGAAAAAAATATTAAGAAATGAAAAATATAGTTTTATTATGTCTTGCTGTAATTAGTACTACAAACTGTCAAGAAAAAAAAGAAATCAATTTAAATAATATGATAACAATAAAAAAATCAGCTATAATATATGGTATAGATTATGATATTCAAAACCATTTTCAAATTTTAGTTAATGATAACCTTGTAGCTCAAAATTTTGAAGATGTAAAATCTAGTGCTTATTTGCCTATAAATGAATATTTATTATCAGATAAAAAATCAATTTTAAAATTGAAACTCTATAAATCTTTTAATGAGCAATATATTACCAAAGATTTATATAAAAATTTTAGTCTAAAATTAATGTTTTGTAATAATAATTTATTTGAAGATCTTAAGCTAGTCCAAGAAATGAATATTCCTCAAGAAATAATGGGAAAAAGTTATATTGAGTATACGTATATTTTAAACGTAGATTTTGATAAATTAAATGTTATTTCTGGATGGTATTCTTCCGAAAATTTAATTGAAAACAAAAGCGATTTATTGAAACAAGTTCAAGACAGTTATATTAAAGTTTTTAATATTTTGAATTCAGGCTCTTATCAAGATTATTATAAAATTGTTAGAAAGAGAGAAGAAGAGGTTTTGTTTGCTTATTTTAATGCACCTGAGATATTAGAAGAGCAAAGAATAGAAAAAGAAAAAGTGGAACAGGCAAAAGGAGTAATGAATTCTATTGATTTTAATAAATATTCTTTAAAGTTCTATGGTGATGGAAAATTAATCACTTTAGAAGATGAGAACGGAGATTCACCTCTTTATTATGAAGATGAAAATTATAAAAGAATTTTTGGAATACTACTCCATCGTCCAAAATCAGGATCACCATTAGAAGTTATTAGATAAAAAGTGATGATATTAAGGTGCTTATATGATAATTTTGTATCTACTTTATTTAATGGTTATTTATTATATCAGTATTTACATTTATGGTTTAGTATAAACCCAGACCCATAATCGTAGAAATTTTAGCTGTTTTAATTTGCTTTGAATTTATTATGGTTCATTCTGGAGTTCTTATGGCTATTTTTCAGAAAAAGCTTTCAATATTGTTTTTTATACTAGCATATGCACTTTTTACCTATGAGTTTAATAAAATGCTTCCCTTGCAAGATAACAAGATAATGATTGCTTATTTTACCGTTGTTCTTCATAGAATGCGTTTTGCATTCTATAATATAAGCGAAAAACAGTATGATAAATTATTAGGATTTTCGGGATTGGCAGCTATAATATATATATATTATCGATTGGTTTTTGCATTGTGTTTTCAAATTATCTACCGAAATTAATTTACACAAATGCATTTTTGAATGAAAATAATTTTCATCACAATGGTTTTGATCTTTCAAAACATTCTACTCTTATAGCAACAGGTAGTATTTATTATTCGTTATTAATTTTTTCTATTTTGTATAATGCATATTTGGAAAAATATCATGGTAATTAATCAAGGTACTTAAAAGCCCTTCAAATGAGTAAAATTAAAAAAGAGCAAAATATAATGTTTTCACCCTTTTTTAACTGTTATAAACTCTCTGTAATTACCTCAAAAAGATCAAAAAGTGATAATGAAGAAAAAAGAATCCGACAGAGTAAATATCTCAATAATATTGTTGAACAAGATCATCGATTTATAAAATGGAGCATACAAAATGGCTTAGGCTTTAAAAACCTTGAATCTGGAAAGAGAACTCTTAGTGGAATTGAGGTTGTGCAGATGCTCAGAAAACAAATCAGTAATCCAGGGATAACTATGTTTAAATCATTTTTTACTTTGATTATAGAAATGGGGTTTCAAAATGAGAACCGTACTGCTATAATAAAAGTAATAGGACTTTGTAATTTTCTAGAAGTAACATTTCCGCTCCCATCTTCATCATACATATTTGTAAATTAACAACATACTGAGAGTCCTCCTAAAAATTGGGCTCTTTTTTTGTTGCAATAGTTTCTGTAATTAAACAATAGAGTAATTCAGTATAAACCTATAAAACAGACATAACGTAATATTAATAAATTATTAAATGACTAAATCATAAAAATATTGATAAAGGTTTAATCTTACTTTTGTAAGGGTCTTCTTTAACGATTTAAAATTACAATATGAGTTCTAATTTAGTAATAAGGTTAAGAGAGGGAGATGATTCCTGCTTCAAAGAAATTTATGATCTATATCATTATAAAGTATTTTGTTTTATAAAAAAATATACGTCGCAGCTCGCAGATTCTGAAGATGTGACACAAAACGTATTCATACATCTTTGGAAATATAGAACCAAACTAGATCCAAATGTAAGTATGGAAGCTATCTTGTTTAAAAGCTCAAAACAAGAAATCTCGAAATGGTATAAAAAACAAAACAGAATCTTTTCTGTAGAAAATGACCAGTTAATTAAAGAACTTGATAGCGCATCTGAAACAGAAGATGATATAAGCTCCAAGCTAGAAAAAATAGAATATCTCCTGAATAAAATTCCTCCTAAAAGAAGGAAAATCTTCAATCTCCATAAATTTGAAGACCTTAGTTATAAAGAAATTGCCGTAGAGATGGATATGTCGCCAAGCGCCGTTGCAAATCAAATTTCTAAGACCTTACAATTTCTTAAAAAGAATTCTGTACACAATCATGAACTGTACTGGTTTGCTTTATTCTTTATAAGTCAACCAAGTTTGATGATATAATACTATTTCCGATTTTCTCCCTTTACAATACTTGTTGCCAGCTCTTTTTTTCTTTTGTTTTTTAATTTTTCTGTTTTTTTACCATCAAATAAATACCCCTCAAATGGTTACTTAGATTAAGAAAACGTTAATAGTAGTATCACCCCATGATATTTACCCGACTAGGAATCTAATGTAATTGAATTGATAAAATTCATGTATAATTTTCAATAGTAAATTTAATTGTAATGAAATCTAAAAGATTAAAAGAAGAATGGAACGCAATACCAAATAGAGGTATTCTTCCTGACCAAATTACATCCCGAATGTGGGATAATATTCAGAGCGTTACAATTAATAAATACAAAAGCTTTTATAATTGGGTTGCAGCAGCGTGTGCAGTAATAATCATGTCTTTTACCGGATATCAGTTTTTTACTCCATCGCATAATAACACAATCGCGATTACTTCTACAAAAACATTTAGCAAAGATATACGCCTGATATGTTTACCAGACGGAACTCGCGTATGGCTAAATCAAAACACTTTAATAGAATATCCAACTGAATTTGCCGAAAATGAAAGAGCTGTAAAATTAACTGGTGAAGCATTCTTTGAAGTAAAAAGAGATGTATCTCGCCCTTTTGTAATTACTTCGGGAGCTATAAAAACAACTGTTTTAGGTACATCTTTTAATATTAGTTCTTATGCTAACAAGGAACCACAAGTAAATGTAAGAACAGGAAAGGTGAAAGTAGAAAGTAACGAAAATGTTGTTTTCCTGATAAGAGGAGATAAGGCGATTTATAATAATGCTGACGCAAAAATTGAAAAGCAAAAAACTACGTTGCTTGAGCCAGAATGGAAAAAAGTTTTAATTTATGTAGATTGGGTTAACCCTCGCACAAGTTATAAGAAACTAAAACTTGACCATGATTTTTCGGTAAATTATCTAGATGATAATGCTAAAAAACCTCAAAATACAAGGAACTCTCGATACCCAACAAGGATTTTACGAAATGCTTCAAACTATTGCTTTTGCTCTGGAAATTAAAATCAGGTCAACTGACACAAACACCTATCTCATTAGTAGGTAATAGCGCTATAGATTTTTAACAATACATTTTGATAGAAAGAATACAGCAGCATTAAATCAAAAAAAGATGATTTAATGGCTATTGCTAGGGAACTATTGAAATTTTATAAAATTATTAACCCATAATTTCATATTAAATAAAGTACCAATAACAAACTAACAATTATCAATTATGAACAATGATTACTCCAGGCAATTGCCATTTGGATTTTGTTTTTCGGATTATTCTTCGGAACAAACATTATTTACTCACAAACCGGAACAGTTTCGGTTGATTTAAAAACTCTTCACCACAAAAAATTATTGATAATTTAAAATCCAGAACACCATATCAATTTATTTATCAAAAAGATTTGGATCTAAGTTTACCACTAGTTACACTAAAAAAAGAAAATGTTACAATTGATGAAATTTTAAATGATTTACAAAATCTGACAAATCTAAATTTTAGAAGAAATGAAAACAATATAGCCGTAAACAGGAAAGACGCGAGCAAAAAAAAAAGAAGGGGAAAATCACAGGTAAAGTTGTTGATGTAAATGGCCTTCCATTTACACCCGGAGTAAATATAAAAGTAATTCAACTAAGTTTAGGAGCACAATCGGACATAGATGGTAATTATGTTTTAGAATTGGAACCTGGTGAATATACTGTTGAGGTTAGTGCCATTTCGTTTCAAACACAAAAAATTACTGGTATAAAAGTGCTTGAAGGTGGTGAAACACCATTAGTAATTTCTTTAAAAGAAGATGCACAATCGCTTAATGAAGTAATTATTATTCAGAATTACAAGCAAGCAACTGCATCAGTACAAGGAATGTTATTGCAGCAGAAAAAAGCAGCACAATTCTCTGATGGTATTTCAGCAGAACAAATAGCAAGAACACCAGACAAAGATGTTGGTAGTGCGCTTAAGCGTATCACGGGTGTAACAACAATTGATAATAAATATGTTGTAGTTCGCTCTATGGGAGAACGTTGGAATCAAGCTGTAATGGACGGAATTACGTTGCCAAGTACAGATGCATACCAGCAAAACTTCTCTTTTGATATTATCCCGACTGCTATGGTAGAAAGTATCGTAGTTAGTAAGTCGGCAACGCCAGATATGTACGCTAATTTTGCAGGAGGATATGTTGAGATAAAAACAAAGGATATTCCTAAAGAAGATTTTACAAGTTTTTCGGTAAGTACATCGTATAACAGCCGAAGTGCTTTTAAAGAAAGACTTACCAAACAAGAAGGAGATTACGATTACCTAGGTTTTGATGACGGAAGACGTGATTATCCTGATATGTTACCTCTAGAGCCACCAACTAGTGAAGCAACCTCCGGCCCATTTATAGAACAGTCTAAAAAGTTTACCGAGGATAATTTTTCTACGTATAAAACGTATGGTGCACCAGGAACTACATTACAATTTGCATTGGGGCGATCATATAATTTAAAAAACAACAATAAATGGGGATTTGTGGGATCCATACTTTTCAAGAATACACAAGAAAAAATAGACATCGAACATACACAAAGAGGAAGATTTATTGAAAACTCAAGATTTGCCCAAGAAGGAGAAGGAGGAAGAGCATATTCTATTTTTGAAAAATATGGATTTAATAACTCAGGTGCAAATTATAATTATAATTCTACTTTGGGGGGAATGTTTAATGCTGCTATTCAGCTAGGTAAACATAAAATTACTACTCGTAACACCGCAATGCATATCTATAACAATCAATTGACTCAAATTACGGGTTGGGAAAAAGGGAATACTATTACCGGAATTATAGACGGTAGTGATCTTCCAACAACAATTGAAACTAATTATCCTATTTATACAACTTTTATTCAAAATAAAATTGAGGGAAATCATCATTTTGATCAACTTGAGATTAATTGGTATACTAGTTATAGTAATATCACAAAAGATACAAAAGATGCTACTTTTCTACAAACCTCATATAAAAAAGTAGGAGACGATGTATTAGCTTATAATACAGTCTACAATAGCGGAAATAGATTACCATTTAGCAGGGACAATTATTCCAATGATGAAACGGATTATAACTGGGCTATTAATTTCCGCTATTGTAGACTGTATTATAAGCTAATACATCGTCTCCTACTTTTATATGAGGTTTGTAGAAAAGTAGCATCTTTTGTATCTTTTGTGATATTACTATAACTAGTATACCAATTAATCTGCGAGTTGATCAAAATGATGATTTCCCTCAATTTTATTTTGCAATAAAAGTTGTATAAATAGGATAATTAGTTTTCAATTGTTGTTGGAAGATCACTACCGTCTATAATTCCGGTAATAGTATTCCCTTTTTTCCCAACCATAATTTGAGTCAATTGATTGTTATAGATATGCATTGCGGTGTTACGAGTAGTAATTTTATGTTTCTAGCTGAATAGCAGCATTAAACATTGCCCCTATAATTATAATTTTGGCCTAGTTATTAAAATCCATATTTTTTAAAAATGGATGTCTCTTCCTATTTCTCCTTCTTGGGCAAATCTTGAGTTTTCAATAAATCTTCCTCTTTGTGTATGTTCAATGTGCTTATTTTTTCTTGTGTATTCTTGAAAAGTACAAATCCCCATTTATTGTTGTTTTTTAAATTATATAATAGCCCCAATGCAAAGTGTAATGTATATTCCTAATACCTTGGTGGTACGTTCAAGATTATCTGCCACTAGTAAGAACTGTTCCTATAAAATGAGCAGAGGTACCTAGCTTGAGTTAGAATCCCTACGTATATCAAGGTGACATTAGCATCAGGATGATCCGCGTCTTCCGTAAATGTACAAAACCTAGGTAATCGTAATATCCTCTCTGTTTGGTAAGTCTTTCTTTGAACGGCCGCTTCAGCTGTCTATACGATGTACTTACCGAAAAAGACTTGATGACCTTTAGGAATATCCTTTGTTTTTACTAGAACATAAATCCTAAGCGCAAAATTAGCAACACCGTTAACTCCAACAGTCTTACCGACTAACTTACGATACTCTAGGTGGCATCAGGATAATATCAAAAGAGGAAGTTTTGCTGGCTGTAAGCCATCTGTCCTTGGCAACGTAATTGCCAAATTGCATTACAGGCTTGAGTCCCAACGTTCTCCCATAAGAGCGAACCTCACAACATCTATTATCAATTGTTGTTACACCCGTGATACGCTTAAGGACAAGTACCAACGGTAACTTCTTGCTGCTGGTGTTCTTGTTGTCTTCTGCTGAAATACCATCAGAAGAATTGTGTTGCTTTTTCTGCTGCAATAACAGTTCTATAAATCAGGTGCTTGCTTGTGAGGTTCTAACTTCATTAAGCGATTGTCGTATTTCTCTTAAAGAAATTACTAATGTGTGTTTCACCACCTTCAAGCACTTTTATACCGTAATTTTTTGTGTTTGAAACGAAATGGCACTAACCTCAACAGTATATTCACCAGGTTCCAATTCTTAAAACATAGTATCCATTTGTACTCCTAACTTTCAGTTGAATTACTTTTATATTTACTCCGGGTAATGAAAGGCCACGCATACAACAACTTTACCTGTAGGTGTTCTTTTTCTTTTACTCATTTATGTTCTTACGGCTATATTGACATTTCTCTCTGAACATTTAGATTATCAGTGTAAAATAATTTAAAATTTCATCGATTGTAAGCATTACTTTTTTAGTGTAACTAAGATGGTAAACTTAATCCAATAACTTTTTTGATAAATAAATTGATATAGTGTTCTGGACTTTAAATTATCAATAATTTTTTGTGGTGTAGAAGTTTCTAAAAACAATTTGTCCAGTTTTATGAGTAAATAATGTTTGCTCCGAAGATAATGCAAAAACAAAATCCAAATGGCAAGTCCTCGAGTCTAATGATTGCACCTCTCATGAATAATATTATTGTACTGGTACTTTGCCGTATTTTAATATGAAATTATGGGTTAATAATTTTATAAAATTTCAAATAAGTTTCCTAGCAGCTAGCACCATTAAATCAGTCTTTTTTTGATTTTAATGCTGCTGTATTCTTTCCTATCAAAATGTTAAGTCTAAAAATCTATAGCGCTATTACCTACTAATGAGATAGGCCTTGTGTCAGTTGACCTGATTTTAATTTCCAGAGCAAAAGCAATAGTTTGAAGCATTTCGTAAAATCCTTGTCGGGTATCGAGAGTTCCTTGTATTTTGAGGTTTTTTGATTTATCATCTAGATAATTTACCGAAAAATCATGGTCAAGTTTTAGTTTCTTTATAACTTGTGCGAGGGTTCACTCATCTACATAAATTAAAGCTTTTTCATTCTGGCTCAAGCAACGTAGTTTTTGCTTCCAATTTTTTTTAGTCACATTATTATAAATCGCCTTATATTATTCTTTTATCAGGAAAACAACATTTTCGTTTCTTTCTACTTTTAACTTTCTTGTTCTTTTACATTTATTTGTGATTCTGCTTGTTAGCATAAGAACTAATATTAAAAGATGTACTAAAACTCAGGGTTCCTTTTATAGCTGCAAAATAATTACAAAAGGGCGAGATACATCTCTTTCTCTTAAAGAATACTTCACCAGTTAATTTTACAGCTCTTTCATTTTGGGCAACCTAGTTGGATATTCTATTAAAGTGTTTTGATTTAGCCATACGCGAGTTCCGCTGTAATTCAGGCGTATATCTTTGCTAAATGTTTTTGTAAAAAGCTGTGTTATTATGCGATGGAGTAAAAAACTGATATCCGGTAAAAGACATGATTATTACTGCACACGCTGCAACCCAACTATAAAAGCTTTTGTATTTATTAATTCTAACGCTCTAAATATATCCGCATTTGGGATGTAATTTGGTCAGGAAGAATCCTCTATTTGGTATTGCGTTCCATTCTTCTTTTAATCTTTTAGATTTCATTACAATTAAATTTACTATTGAAAATTTATTACATAGAATTTTATATGATTCCGATGAGTTGCACTTCAAGAATTGCTAGTGCATAATGTCATGATAATGTTTTACTATTAACATTTTCTTAATCTAGTAACCATTTGAGGGGTATTTATTTGATGGTAAAAAAACAGAAAATTAAAAAACAAAAGAAAAAAAGAGCTGGCAACAAGTATTGTAAAGGGAGAAAATCGGAAATAACTGTATATCATCAAAGCTGGTTGACTTATAAAGGATGAAGACAAACCAGTACAGTTCATGATTGTGTACAGGAATTTCTTAAGAAATTGTAAGGTCTTAGAAATTTGATTTGCAACGGCGGCTTGGCGACATCATCTCTACGGCAATTTCTTTATAACTAAGGTCTTCAAATTTATGGAGATTGAAGATTTTCCTTCTTTTAGAAAAGAAGCTGAGGAGACTTGTGTCAACTCTTATTCCTTTTTCAGATGCGCTATCAAGCTACTTAATTAACTGGTCATTTTCTACCAGAAAAGATTCTGTTTGTTTTTTATACCATTTCGAGATTTTCTTGTTTTGAGCTTTTAAAGCGGATGGCTTCATACTTACATTTCGGATCTAGTTTGGTTCTATACTTGGAGTATGAATACGTTTTGTGTCACATCTTCAGAATCTGCGAGTCAACAGTATATTTTTTTATAAAACAAAATACTTTATAATGATATAGATCATAAATTTCCTTTTGAAGCAGGAATCAGTCTCCCTGTCTTAACCTTATTACTAAATTAGAACTCATATTGTAATTTTAAATCGTTAAAAAAAGTCTTACAAAAGTTAAATTAAAAATCTTTATCAATATTTTTATGATTCTAAGAATGATTTAATAATTTATTGACTGTACGTTATCTTTTTATCGGTTATACTGAATTACTCTATCCTTTAATTACCAGAGAACTTATTGTGCAACAAAAAAAAGAGCCCAAATTTTAGGGAGAAAACTTTTTCTCGGTATCCTGTTAATTTACAAATATATTTATGATAGTGGGAAGCGGAAATGTTACTTCTAGAAAATTACAAAGTCCTATTCTATTTATAGAGCGGTACAGTTGTCCCATTTTGAAACCCCATTTTCTATAATAGAAGTAAAAAATGATTTAAACATAGTTAAATCCCTGGATTACTGATTGTGTTTTCTGAGCATCTGCACGACCTCATTCCACTAGTCTTCAGAACTCAGAAGGTTTTTAAAGCCTAAGCCATTTTGTATGCTCCGTTATAAATGAATGATCTTGTTCAACAATATTATTGAGATATTTACTCTGTGGGATTTTCTTTTTCTTCATTATCACTTTTTGATCTTTTTGAGGTAAGTACAGAGAGTTTATAACGCAAAAAAGGGTGAAAACGTAGTATTTTCCTCTTTTTTAATTTTACTCATTGGAAGGGCTTTTAAGCTGTTTGAACGTCATTTAATATTTTTCCGAATATAGATACAAAAATAGAAAAAATTAATTAACAAATAATAATACTACCTGTTGCTATAAGAGTAGAATGTTTTTGAAGATAGAAATTCCCGTTGTGAGATGAAAGTTATTTTCATTCAAAAATGCATTTGTGTAAATTAATTTCGGTGAGATAATTTGAAAACACAATGCAAAAACCAATCGATAATATATATATATTATAGCTGCCAATCCCGAGAAAATCCCTAATAATTTATCATTGCCTGTTTTTCGCTTATACTGAGAATACAAAACGCATTCTATGAAGAACAACGGTAAAATAAGCAATCATTATCTTGTTATCTTGCAAGGGAAGCATTTTATTAAACTCATAGGTAAAAATTGCATATGCTAGTCAGAAAAAACAATATTGAAAGCTTTTTGAAAAATAGCCATCAGAGCCCAGAATGAACCATAATAAATTCAAAGCAAATTAAAACAGCTAAAATTTCTACAATTATGGGTCTGGGTTTATACTAAACCATAAATGTAAATACTGATATAATAAATAACCATTAAATAAAATAGATACAAAATTATCATATAAGCACCTTAATATCATCACTTTTTATCTAATAACTTCTAATGGTGATCCTGATTTTGGACGATGGAGTATGTATTCAAAAATTCTTCTATAATTTTCATCTTCATAATAAAGAGGTGAATCTCCGTTCTCATCTTCTAAAGTGATTAATTTTGCCCCATCACCATGAACTTTTAAAGAATATTTATTGAAAATCAATAGAATTCATTACTCCTTTTGCCTGTTGCACTTTCTTATTTCTATTCTTTGCTATTATAATATCTCAAGTTCATTAAAATAAGCGAACAACCTCTTCTTCTCTCTTTCTAACAATTTTATAATCATCTTAGATAAGAGCCTGAATTCAAAATATTAAAAACTTTAATATAACTGTCTTGAACTTGTTTCAATAAATCACTTTGTTTTCAATTAAATTTTCGGAAGAATACCATCCGGAGATAACATAATTATCAAAGTGTACATTTTAAATATAGGTATGTCAATATAACTTTTTCCCATTATTTATTTTTAGGGAATATTCATTTCTTTGGACTAGCTTAAGATCTTCGAATGAATTATTATTACAAAACATTAATTTTAGACTAAAATTTTTATATAAATCTTTGGTAATATATTGTTCATTTAAAAGATTTATAAGAAGTTTCAATTTTAAAATTAATTTT